>NZ_QUIO01000024.1:0-74249 GCF_003480145.1 Ruminococcus sp. AM42-11
ATGACCTCATATGAGATTTCTGTTCGTCAGACCAGAGATTTGCCCGTGAGTTAGTATATTCCTCACATCCAGCTTCCTTCAGATTCCATCTCACGATGGACACCCTTGCCTTCGGCTATATCCTTCCCACTACCGGGCGGATTCGGGACTTTAACCCGTTAGAAACGTGCGCCGCTAGGCGCACAAGACTCTTTAAAAGACTATGCGTATTCCCCACGCATAGCCTTTTCGTTAATATCTTGTACCATTTGAACCTATTCCCTTTTGCATTCCATAAAAAGCTGAAAGGCACACTTGAATCCTTGTGTAAACCCAATTTCTTCTCCTATCTCAGCAATCGCAAATGCCAGATCAACGCCTTCTCGTCCAGTTTTATCTTCAACCTGGATAGAAGCCTTGTTATTTTCCAGAAGTTTTCTGACTTCTGACAGTAATTTTTCATCCTGCCAGCCGCTCCGTCCCAGTTCTTCCAGTTCCATGTCATACAATTTTTTTATCATACTGTCCATAATGTTCTGAACCTGCTCTGGTTCCAATTCTCCCTTCTATGAGCATATCTAAATATTTACACCTTGCTACAGATTTGAAGATATAAAAAGAGACCAGAATTCAAATTTCCAGTCTCTAATCAATCTTCTATATAAAATTACAATCCTTCATCACCTTTTGGAATATCAGCTAAATTATGCCTTTCCCAAACCATTGCCTGTAATACTGCTGATATAATCGTCAATGTCCTGTACAATGCTATGGTCTCCCATTGTATGCAGCGATTCAAAATACTTTGTAATGTACCCATAGATACCGCATTTTTCAAAAGTTTTTGCCATATCAGCTCCAGAAAGTCCTTTAAAATGGCGGTATCGTTCCATGCAGTAAATTAAGAAATTTGATTCCTTACTCATCTCTCACGACCCTTCTCTACGTGTCACGTAATCGTCATTCAATACTTTACTTCTGACTGACAGCATTTCACGCTATCATACCATTGATTTCCTCGAGTTCATATAACGTAAATGGATCAATATCTACGCAATCAGCTTCGTCCCATTTGCCAGAAATATCCCAGGCAAGCGTTCCATTCATTACCGTACAAGCATTTTTGAAGTTCTCAATATCCCTCATTGGTGCCATAATCTCAGCCTTTAAATCGTTTGTAGCATCATAATCAACTATTTTTCCATCATCAAAAAAAACCTGTACATGAAAATTATCCAAAGGAATCACCTGTACAACTGTAGGAAAATACTCATTCATAAACGTTCACCTCCATATATTATATAAGCGGATTAATTCTGTTCAACGGCTTCATGTCCTTTGACAGCTCCCAGTTCTGCATCAATTCGTCCTGGTGAATTGTACACCACGCCAGTATCAATCGTAATTGCTTATTTGGTAATGATCCCTTTATTACCTGTATATTGTTGATATCAACTAATGCTTTATGTCCATTATACTCTGCATGGAAATGCGGTGGCATATGGTCATTATAATACATCGTTACCCGAATCCCATAAAATAATGATATCTCTGGCATATACAACATCTCCTTTTCAATGCTTTTTTATAGTGTACCATTTTTTTATAATAAACGCTATAAAATAGGATAAGAATTTGCCTTTTCATTCTGTTTCCGTACCCAAAATATACCCAAGATTTCTTCCTCACCTATAAACTTTCGTAAACTTCAACACCCGATTTTCCGCGTATTTACGCCATTTCATACCCTATCAAACTATGCCGTTTATAACCCCTTATTTAATTATTTATACTCCCCTCGAAACACCCGGTAGCTCCCCTACCGGGTGTTTCTCTTTGGATTTATAAGGGTTTGCGGGGTTTTGGGGTTCACCATTCTCGTAATATTTCTGTAACATTTAATAGATATGTCCAAAATATGTCCAAGATTCTATTTTCCGTCCAATCTTGGCTCTCCAAAATAACCCAAAATGAGGACAGTTTTATCACTGCCTCCTACAATGCTGTCCCTTTCTTTGGAACAAATAAATAACTCATATCCGCGTGTTCCAGTTCAAGCAACGAAAGCTTTTTATCAATTCCCCCGGCATACCCTGTCAGACTTCCATTTGTGCCTATCACACGATGGCAGGGAATGATAATAGAAATTTCATTGTGTCCAACCGCACCTCCAACTGCCTGGGCAGACATGCGGGATACATTTTTCAGCTCTGCCATTTTGCGGGCAATTTCTCCGTATGTGATCGTCTGCCCATAGGGAATCTGCAATAAAATCTTCCACACTGCCTGTCTGAATGTTGAGCCGTCCGGATGAAGTGGCGGAGTAAATTTTGGTTCTTCACCGGAGAAATAAACATCCAGCCATTTTTTCGCTTCCGTGAGAATCTCTGTTTCCTGTGGAATATGCTTGTCTGGAAGTGTATTCGCAAAATATTTCTGTCCTTCAAACCATAGACCAGTAATTCCCACTTCATCTGCCGCCAGTAAAATATGCCCTAACGGCGATTTATATTTGTATGTGTATATCATATTTATACCTCAAAAATGCATGGAATCCTACGATTCCTATGAACAGATTTACAAAACAAAGTTTCCATTTTCCCTTAACCACTCATCCGCTGAGCAAAATCATCACCATCTGCACACAAGTGGTTCCGCAGGTGTAGCCACCATACTGACGCAGGTTCGGGATATCGATAAAAACATCAGCATCCTGGGTCTGCCCAGAATAAGGGAGACTGAGCAGATGGACTCTCTACCGCCTGCACCTGGTAAGTGAATAACAAGAAACATATGGCACCATCAAAAGCACCTGGTATCAAAATTCTGCATAGCTTTTTCATTTAGGCTCCTCATTCACCGTTCATACAACATGCTCCTTAAATGCTTTTCATTGTCAACACATCAATTTGTAAAATACAGAAAATCCCCACATGGTCTCTCATAATTATTAATCAGCTTATTCATGACCTGACCATTGTAATACAATGTGGCTGAGCCGCCGCCGTCCAGGTTGTAGGCGTACTGACAGCCATAGCTGTTGAAGATATTAACAAGATCCCAGTGGTTCAGACCGGCGTAACTGCCAGTGTCGGTGACAAGAAGCACATAAATGCCAGGTTTCACCATTCCCACAGCAGTTCTCGGATAATATTTGGCTGTTTCTGACCAGGCCGGCTGGGCCTGTCCATCTTTGATCAGGATTGGGCCAAAATTATAGGTATCTTTTACCCCCTCTTCCAGAAGAGCTTCGCCTTTCAATCCCTGCTTTGGTGTATAAATAGTGCCATCATACCTTACAGCCATTACACTGTAACTGGTCTCATAATTTCCATAAATCACACCATTCTTGATACACATTCCAAGAGGTGACGGCCGCCCTGTCTGGTAACTAAACGCACTTCCATTCACTCCGATAATACCCCCATTACCAGAAACCGCACCGGAGGTAGTCTGTCTGGCACCACCATAGGTTCCATAAGATAAAGCGGATTTCAGCTGTCCGGAATTTTTGATTTTTATCAGCGCTACCCAGTAAGGAACATTATGTGTGGATTTTCTGCGCAGATCAATATTAAGAGAGCTGCTTTTATATGTATAGCGGTTATCATTCACCTTCACATCCGGTCTGGTCTGTCCGGTTCTTCTCCCGCTATCATTTACATAATATTTTCCCACCCACACATTTGTATACAAAGCACCTGTTTTCTTATCAAAATAATAACGATATTCACCAATTTTCTGCCATCCTGTTGCCATTCTGGAATTAGGAAGGAAATAATATCGCTTTCCTCCGTAGCTCAGCCAGCGGTTGGCAATTGCCACACCTGACTTATTGAAATAATAAGAGTATTTCGTTCCTGTAGCCCATCGGTTGCGGAACATAATGCCATTCTTCCGGTTGTAATAATACCGTTTCCCGCCTGATTTCAGCCAGCCTGTATAGCGTTTTCCATTCTTTGTGCTGTAATAACGCTGACCTTTGTAGGTAATTTTTCCCCAAAGCAGTTTTCCCTTGGAATTATAAAAATAATAGTCTTTTCCCCGCTTCACCCAGCCATGCTTTTTCGAAGTGATACTCACAGTCGTATTGGAAGCCTTCACATAAGAAGCGGCCCACACCGAAGAGGAACACATGGTAAATATCAAAAACAGAAAACAGATAATCCCAAAGCTTCTTTTTTTCAATTCCTTCTCCCCCCTCATTTCAATAAAAAATCGTAACAGTTCAGTACTTTCACAGTTACACGCTCCGTGATGTACAGAACTCACTAAGCATTTGCTTTCTGGTTATAAAAAATTCGGGGCAGACAAATTACTTCGTCTGCCCCGCTGTATTTGCCTTGCTGCAGGTAATTATTATGCGGCTGCCTGCTCGCATAAATTACTGATTAAGCTGCCGGTGTCTCACTGTCATCCAGTGTATCTCCAGCCATATCTGTCTGCTCTTCGGACTCAGCAACACCATCTGTCTCCGTACTCTCAATATCGCTGTCGCCTGTAGCAGCGATCACATCGTCCAGCCATCCCTCAGGCATGCCTGCGCTGGTCAGATTCTCTGTGATTGCATCCATATTCATGGAAGCTGTATAAGCTTCAATTTCATCATCATTACTGAAATCATAAACATCTGTCAGGGAAGCAACATCAACTGCTGCAAGTGACTCACCGCCATTGCCGCCTGTCAGAGAAACTGAACCAAGAGTTGCACCACCTGCTGCAATAGCAAGATTCCAGTCAATGCTGTCCTCATCTGCACCATCGGCTGTAAAGATCAACTGCATTCCACCAAATGGATCATAGGAATTTCCATCTTCATCTTCCACAGGCGCACCGGAAATTGTGTAAGTTCCCTTCCAGATTCCGTCCTGTACTGCCTTGGTATCATAATCTGTAACATCAATCACAGCTGCATCCGCTTCACCGGAAGAAATCGTGTAAGTTCCGCTTAACAAGTCACCTTTCAGCTCACCGCTTCCTTCAATTGCAACCTTGTCATCTCCGGAACCCAGCTGCATGGAAAATCCTCTCTTATCTCCATCCGCTGTACACAGATATCCGAAAAGCTCTTCCTCCTGCTCATCATCATTCAGAAGGAACTGGCGTCCAACAACCTCTCCGTCACTGTCAACCCATGCCCTTAAAATAAATCCGGACTCGTCAGTCTCATCAGCTTCTGTATCCAGATCTTTCTCCATATCCTCGATTGCTTCCAGGAAAGTCTCATAAGTATAATCTGGATCATTCATGGCTTCTGTCCAGGTCTCAATAAGCCCCTTCAGTTCTTCATCAGACTTGGCTGTATCCAGAATCTGCTGGAACATTGGAAGTGCCTCTGCCTGTGTAACATGTCCTTCCAGAACACTAAGCTCCTGGCTTACATCTCCTGCAACAGCTTCCTGTGCTCCAGGATTCTCAGCATCTGCAACATTATCAAAAATAATATCTGTGTATCTTGTAAGAATAGAGGTCACTAAGTCTGCTTCCGGAAGGTTCTCCAGAGTGGAAAAATAGCTGTTCATGCTATCTGCCAGGTCAACACTCGTGGTAAAGGAAGAATCCAGTTCCTGATCTGCCTCTTCCACAGCTTCCTGAGTCATCTGCTCCATATTCATTTTAATATAGCCCTCACTCAGCTCCGGAATTCTCATATAAATTTCAGAATTCTCTGTATCAAAATAATATTCTATTGTACAGATCTTGGTTCCATTTACATTCACATCCATAAACTCAGTCATGGACTTATCAGACATACTTACATTTCCACTGATGGAAGCATCCGCCAGCCAGGAGATATCCACAGGAGAAAGCATTCCCAGAATTGCTTTTCCGCCATCTTCCAGACTTACCTTTATTTCCGCATTTCCCTTAACTTCTTCTGTATCCATTTCAGAAAGGCTCTTTGCGTAATCCGTGCCAAATTCCTCGATTATTTTGGCAAAAGCTGCTTTCTCTGTTTCCTTGTAAGAATCTGCTGCCCATGTGGTAGCCGGTACTGTACTGATTCCCATAAGGGATGCTAACAAAATTGCGGTAATTTTCTTTCTCTTCATAAGATCCTCCTTTGGTATAAATCCTTACGGATTCTGCAATCTTTCTGTTGCTGTTCGCTGGTAACATTTCCAACTGCTCTCATTACCAGTTAAGCAGCCAGTTTCTGTCAACGATCCACCACAGACCATACAGTGATCCATAACAGACATATCTGACAAAACAAGTTAATATCAGAATAGCATTTGCCGAACTTATTGTCAATAACCCATAAATATTCTGACGATTCCCGTGACAAAAAAGTGGTTACTGTTCCATCTGTGACCAATAAAACAAAAATTTTTCCCACAAACAAATCCTATAAATCCGGACAGGCTCTGATATATCATATTGTACCATTTACTCTCCACTGTCCTGTATAATATAACTATCCAGTTTTTCCATATACCTCTGGTCACGCTCAACAGTAATCACAATCACGTCATCCGGTTCATATTTATCCAAAAGCTCCTGGTCAAAGTCATCAATTCTCACAAATATGGTTTTCTGATAGCGATAGGGCATGTATTTTTCAAGGCGGAGTCGAAAAGAATCCCCGATCACCATTAAAGTTTTCTCATTCTCCGAATTGGATTTAAACACTTTCAGGATCTCCTCGCCGCCTTCACTCTCCTCTTTTTTCACCTTGTAACGGATACCATCGTGAAAATAATTCAACCCATACTCCCTGTCATCATTCAGCTCTTTATACCGCCCGATCATCCTGGACAGATCCCCCCTGCAAGGTTTAGTTCCGATCAGAACCTGAATATCTTCGATTGGCAGACTTTCACCTGTCATATCCTGTACAATTTTCTCGTTGGTAATATAGCCGCCTAAATTGTTCATATGAGTATCATATTTTCGGAACAGCTGGTATTTTTCAGTAAACTCCCTCAGATAATCTGCCAGAAAATCAAATTCCACGTCGGAATTTTCTTTCATATATTTTGCAAAAGTCTCCATTCTGGAATCCCCGATTCCAATCACCTTTGGCTTCTCCGGCATATACTTCGAATAAAGTGTCTCTTTGTTGGGAGCCACGTAGTAATGGAATTGTTTCACACCCCTGTCCAGGAACCAGTCCCGTACTTTTGCAATTCCGGATGCAATTTCCGCACTTTGTTCCAGTGTATACACATTGGTTTTCTGGTAATCTGCCATGCATTTTCTCCCTCCCTTTCCGGCAGGTAAAACAGCCAGTTATCTTCTCCGATCACCACATCCCCGATCTTTGTATTGCGGAAAAATTCCGTATCAATAAAGTTGCAGAACTTCACCAGGTCATTTTTGAAGGGCACATGATCCTTATAATACGCCTCAAACTGCTCCGGGAAGTCTCCCAGAGATTCCAGATTCACCTCCGGAAATTCAGCCAGTTTTCTGTTTTCATTGTTTTCCGTATCAAATCTGCCGGAAAATCCAGCCCACACCACTCCTGGCAGAACCAGACTTCCTGCAAATAATACGATCAGAATTTTCTGTTTTCTCATATGCTTCCTGTTAAAATCTGAAATAAATAAACGGGTTATAGCTGTTATTTACAAGTGCCGCCACACTCAGCCAGAAAATCACCATACAGGCGATCATTCTCGGAACTGTCACCATTCCATTGGCAGGGATTTTTCCAGCGGAATGTACCCGGACCTTCTCATATATCTTCTGCAAAACTCCTGCAAATAAAACACCCATAACGATCAGAAAGATCATTTTGCTGTCAAGATATGCAGAAAGAAGAATGGTTCCTCCATGTGCCACAAACATATTTCTCACATAAGTGAAAAACAGGGAAATATTTTCTGCACGGAACAGAATCCATCCAAAAAACACCGCGGTCACTGTGTAGCCCCAGCCCACGATTCCAGGCAGTTTTTCCAGTTTTTTCCCAAGCCACACACGTTCCAGTATAAGAAAAAGGCCATGATAAAGCCCCCAGAGGATAAACGCTATTCCAGCCCCATGCCACATTCCGGTAAGGAAAAATACGATAAGCAGGTTTCGATAGGTGCATGCCGCGCCTTTGCGATTTCCTCCCAAAGGAATATAGACATAATCACGAAACCAGGAAGACAGAGAAATATGCCATCTGTGCCAGAATTCCTGCACGGAACCAGCTGTATAGGGATAATTGAAATTTTCCTGGAATTCAAATCCGAACATTTTTCCAAGACCAATGGCCATATCGGAATATCCGGAAAAATCGTAATAAATCTGCATCATGTAAAGAATTGCGCCCAGCCACAGAGCCTTCCTGGATACCGCGTATGGACCATATTTAAAAATTTCATCCACCACACGGGCAAAGGAATTGGCAAGGAGAACCTTTTTCCCAAGTCCCCAGCAAAAACGCATTATCCCGGCTGCAAATTTTCGGATAGTCTCTTTTCTTCCTGTAATCTGAGCTGCAATGTCGCGATATTTTACAATAGGTCCTGCGATCAGCTGTGGGAAAAAGGAAATATACAAAAGCATATGCCAGAAATTATGCTGTGCCGGCACCTCTCCCCGGTACACATCGATTACATAGGACAACGCCTGGAAAGTATAAAAAGAAATTCCAATTGGAAGCGCCACCTGAAAAAGAGTGGTTCCTATTCCATCTGCTGAAAAAAGTCCGGTTATGGCTTCTGTCAGAGTTCCAAAATACTTGAAATATCCCAGCAGCCCCAGATTAATAAGCAAAGTTGCCACAAGAATCTTTTTTTTCCTGGTCTGATATTTTTCAATCAGAATTCCGCCAGTAAAATTCACTGCCACGGAAAACAACATAAGGAAAACATAAAGTGGCTCTCCCCATGCATAAAAAAGCAGACTGAAAAATACCAGGATTCCATTTCGGATTTTTCCGGGACTTATATAATATGCTGCCAGTACTAAGGGCAGAAAGATCCATAGAAAGAGCATCGAGCTGAAAACCATGTGTATCTCCTTTATTTTTCAAACAGGCTCCAGAGCATGTTTGTCTGTCAATGCTCAGTATTATAACATAAAAGACCCTCCCCATACCAGTATCCTGAAAAAATTCACATTCTGGTATGAGAAAGGTCTCCGTTTTTTAACTGAGAGAAAAATCCATCCGTTCTCACTTATTTCGTATTATAACTGCACAGAACTTTTTTCGCGTGCAGATTACGGGAATGATCTGAGGCATACCCTCCTCATTCCAAGCCACTTACCAGATTTTGGAGTCCACAGCTGCGCGCTCGATCGGCAGGCCTTTCATATATCTTTCCATGAACATATTAAAGCCTTCCACACCCTCCGGATCTGGATTCAGGGTGCTTCCCTGATTTCCTGCAAATACCTTGGTATCCAGGAAGTCTTCCAGGGTCTCATTCTCCTCTTTATTTACAAGATAGGAAGCGAGCACTGCAATTCCCCATGCACCGCCTTCACCGGCAGTCTCCATAACAGAAACCGGGGCATTTACAGCATCTGCAAGGATCTGCTGTCCAACACCTTTTGTCTTAAACAGTCCGCCATGACCAAGAAGACGGTCAACCTTTACCCCCTCTTTCTTAAACAGGATGTCAAGACCAACTCTCATAGCGCCAAGGCAGGTATAAAGATTGGTTCTCATAAAGTTGGCAAGGTTGAATTTGCTCTCTGGAGAGCGTACAAACAGTGGTCTTCCTTCTGTAAATCCAGTCATATGCTCACCGGAGAAATAGCAGTAGGATAAAAGTCCGCCGCAGTCCACATCCCCTTCCAGAGCCTTGTTGTATAAGGTTCCGAAAAGCTTGTTCATATCAGCTTCCATTCCCATTGCTTCTGCAAACTCACGGAAAATATTTACCCATGCATTCAGATCAGAAGTACAGTTATTAGAGTGTGCCATTGCAACCGGATGTCCGGATGGAGTCGCAACCATATCAATTTCAGAATATGGTGCAGATAACTCCTTCTCCAAAACAATAGAGGCAAATACAGAAGTACCTGCGGAAACATTTCCGGTACGCTTTGCAACGCTGTTGGTAGCTACCATTCCAGTGCCAGCGTCACCTTCCGGCGGACACATAGGAATTCCGGCTTTCAGCCTGCCTGTTACATCAAGAAGCTTTGCTCCCTCTTCTGTCAGGCAGCCAGCATCCTGTCCCGCAACAAGACATTTCGGCAGAATGCCGCGAAGCTTCCATGGGAACCCATAAGAAGCAACCTGCTCATCAAACTGCTGAACCATTTTTTCATTGTAATCCCTGGTAGTGCTGTCCACTGGGAACATTCCTGCAACATCGCCAATTCCAAGAACTCTTTTTCCAGTCAGTTTCCAATGTACATATGCCTCCAGAGTGGCAATATAATCAATATCTTTTACGTGAGGCTCGCCTTTTAAAATTGCCTGATACAGATGTGCGATACTCCATCTCTGAGGAATATTATACTGAAAAAGTTCGGACAGTTTTCTGCTTGCCTCTCCCGTAATATTATTTCTCCAGGTTCTGAACGGAACCAGAAGATTTCCTTCTTTGTCAAATGGCATGTAGCCGTGCATCATGGCACTGATTCCAATAGCACCAACGCTTGTCAGCTCCACACCATATTTCTCCTCTACATCCTTTGCCATCTGCTGATAACAGTCCTGCAAACCGGACCAGATATCTTCCAGACTGTATGTCCATACACCATTCTCATAGCGGTTCTCCCACTCGTGTCCGCCGGATGCGATTGGTGCATTATTTCCATCTACCAGAACTGCCTTGATTCTTGTGGAACCGAACTCGATTCCAAGTGCTGTCCTGTTATCCAGGATTGCCTGCTTTGCTTCTGCTGCTCCCATGTATAAAATCCTCCCGTTGTTGTTATATAATACACAGCTTTTCTACTGCATATTGTGCTATTTCTCCAAATTTCAAACTATTTAGAGCCTGTTTTTATTATAATATGCTTCCAGAAGGGCGTCAATATCTCTCCCAAAAGCTTTTTGTAAAATATGCGCAGCTGTTTGTGCCAGGCATTTTTTCGGGGACAATTGCCACCCTACAGAATATCAATCAGTGCAGCAATATCTTCCATCTTCGTCGCCCAGCTTGTTGCAAAGCGGATCACAGTATGATTCTCGTCATATTTTTCCCAAAAGCTGAACTTCACTTTTTCGCCCAATTCCTCCATTTTCTTATTTTCCAGGATAACAAAAATCTGATTGGTTGGGGAATTAATGAAAAATTCATAGCCCTTCTCTTTTAATGCAGCTTTCAGTTTTGCAGCGGTTTCAATAGCATTTTTACTGATTTCCAGGTACAAATTTCCTGTGAAAAGAGTATCAAACTGAATTCCAAGCAGTCTGCCTTTCGCAAGAAGCGCTCCCTGCTGTTTGATCATAGTAAAGAAATGTTTCGGTACTTTCTTCGGAAAAACGACTGCTTCACCGCACAGGGCACCAACCTTGGTTCCTCCGATATAAAATACGTCTGTATAATTTGCAATATCCTTCAAAGTCACATCTGTCTCTGCCACCAGTCCATAGCCCAGTCTGGCTCCATCCAGGAATAGCGGGATCTCATATTCCCTGCATACACTGGAAATATCTGCCAGTTCCTGCTTTGTGTAAAGAGTTCCGTATTCTGTCGGATGTGAAATATAAACCATGCCTGGAAAAACCATGTGATCATAGCTTCCGTCTGCGTAGTAGGTCTGGAGATAATCTTTCAGATCTGCGGCAGAAATTTTACCATTGTCCTGGGGAAGTGAAAGAACTTTATGTCCGGTAAATTCAATTGCTCCGGCTTCGTGCGCATTTACATGACCGGTAACTGCGGAAAGCACTCCTTCATACCGGTTCAACAAGGACGCGATCACCACTGCATTTGTCTGGGTACCCCCTACCAGGAAATAGACCTCCCCATCCGGACAGCCACATGCCTCTTTTATTTTTTCCTTCGCCTGGTCGCAGAAGGATCCTGTCCATATCCCGGAACCTTTTCCATATTGGTTTCCATTAATCTTTTTAAGATTGCCTCATGAGCACCTTCGCAATAATCATTTTCAAAATACAACATGATGTAACTCCTTTGTTTCATATTTTTCACTTGTACCATACAGGTATATTTTACTTTGATTTCGTTTTTTAATCATATACCTGCCCTGAATTTTTTACAAGAAAAATGTTTCCGGATAACAGTTCCGTAACCAAATGGCCAATAAATTCTTTCTTTTATATAATTCAGGGTTGACATTCCCACCTTTGCCGAATTATAATTACCACAACAAAATACATTTGCAGTCACGCTTCAATAAAAGGGAGTAGCTGGCATATCAAATGCACTGTTTCTGGTTTAGTGCATTTTTGTATATGGATTTTCATGCGTCAGAACGGTAGACAGTTCCATGAATCTGTCGCCCGCAGAAAATTGAAATGGCAAGACTTTTATTACAATAGTCGCATATCTTCAGATATGCAGTATTGTAATAAAAGTCTTTTTTATACCCCAAAAACAGGTTATAAAATGCCTTCCCTACAAGGCTTTCATTTTTATAACAATATTAACATTATGCAAGTATTTTTATCTATTTAAGCACTTACATTCAAACACCCAAAAGGAGGAAAAAGAAATGGAATTTTTAACAGACGGAATCCTTGCATTAACCTGGCAGCAAATTGTGATGTTTGCCGTCGGAATCACCCTGATCTGGCTGGCTATCAAAAAGGGATTTGAACCAGCCCTGCTTCTGCCAATGGGCTTTGGTGCCATACTTGTGAACCTGCCTTTTTCCGGAGTTTTAAACCAGACTCTGGCTGGCGGGATCCAGGCAAACGGAGTCATTGAATGGCTGTTCCATGTGGGAATTGAAGCCTCAGAAGTCATGCCGATTTTACTTTTCATCGGAATTGGCGCTATGATCGACTTCGGTCCCCTGCTTTCCAATCCCTCTTTGTTCCTGTTTGGCGCAGGTGCACAGCTTGGAATTTTTGCTGCAATTTTACTGTCCACCATCCTTGGATTTGACCTAAAAGACGCTGCTTCTATCGGAATCATCGGTGCTGCCGACGGACCTACTTCCATTCTGGTATCCCAGGTCCTGAATTCCAAATATATCGGCGCCATTGCAGTTGCCGCCTATTCCTACATGGCACTTGTCCCAATTGTACAGCCCTTTGCCATCCGGCTTGTCACTACAAAGAAGGAACGCTGCATTCACATGGAATATAATCCGAAATCCGTTTCCAAAACCATGAAGATTGCTTTTCCCATTATAGTTACTGTAATCGTGGGGCTGGTAGCACCTCAATCCGTTGCGCTGGTTGGATTTCTCATGTTCGGCAACCTGATCCGGGAATGCGGCGTCCTGGGCACCCTGTCCGACACAGCCCAGAATATTCTGGCAAATCTGATCACCCTGCTTCTTGGAATCACCATTTCCTTCAGCATGCGTGCAGAACAGTTTGTAACAAAAGAGACCTTACTGATTCTGGTGATCGGACTTTTTGCTTTTGTCATGGACACCATCGGCGGCGTTCTCCTGGCAAAATTTATGAATCTTTTCCTGAAAAAGAAGATCAATCCTATGATCGGAGGTGCCGGAATTTCTGCATTTCCAATGTCCTCCCGTGTAGTTCAGAAAATGGCCATGGAAGAAGATCCCACAAATGTAATTCTCATGCAGGCCGCCGGTGCCAACGTGTCCGGACAGATTGCTTCTGTAATCGCAGGAGGCATGGTTATCAACCTGGTGACAAAATTTTTATAAAAAATTTTTATAATGAGGAGGGTCTTATCTATGAATACATCAAATATCATTATTGCACTTGAAATCATGGCAAAAGGTATGGCAGGAATCTTTACTGCCATTCTGATCATCATTCTTTGTGTATGGCTTCTCGGAAAAATCGGAAAATAAATACTCCAATATATCTATAGCGCTTCTCTTTTCATCCCCGACAAAAAAACGAGCCAAGGTCACATGCAGCATTGACCTTGGCTCAATATTTTTACTAATACATCGTTTCGTAAATAACTATACCAATCGCGTAGGATGTAGATCCGAGTGTGCAGGTCTAAAATCCACATTTTCTCTCTGTTACTCTACTGCATCAGCAGCATTCTCAGAGGCAGAACCGGGCTCCCCATCATAATTTTCCAGGAAAGAATGTCTCACACCATATTGTTTATATCCCACAACTGTATCAATATTTACATTCTCTACGCTCTTGAAAATGTTGCCCTCTACAAACGGATTCACCTTTTTCAGGTCACGGATCAGTTCCTTGATTTCTACACGTTTGGAGCGATTTTCGTTATTGCAGGTAGTGCAGGTATCTGTAAATTTACATGCACACTGAATAAAATGGAGATCATTGTAGTCACGCCATGCCTTAATATCATCCTCCCGCACCAGATACAATGGACGGATCAGTTCCATTCCCTCAAAGTTGGTGCTGTGAAGCTTGGGCATCATAGTCTGTACCTGGGCACCGTAAAGCATGCCCATAAGAATGGTCTCAATCACATCATCATAGTGGTGACCAAGTGCAATCTTGTTGCAACCCATTTCTTTTGCAAAGCATAGAGATGCCCGCGGCGCATTCTTGCGCAAAGATAACAAGGAGATTTCTCCACATTAAATACAGACTCAAAAATATCAGACTCAAAAATACGAATAGGAATATTTAACCTTCTGGCGTTTTCCTCGATTACCTGACGGTTGGCCGGACTGTAGCCCGGATCCATAACCAGAAATTTCACCTCGAAATCAAATTTATTATGAAGCTTCAGTTCCTGGAAGCACTTTGCCATCAGCATAGAGTCCTTGCCGCCGGAAATACAGACTGCAATCCTATCTCCCGGCTTCACAAGCTCGTAAGTATTGATTGCCTTGGTAAACCTGGACCAGATTTTTTTCTTAAATTTCTTGCGAAGACTGATCTCCACATTTTTCGCAAAATCTTCGTCCTGGGAACTCTTCATGGCATCCATAAGCCAGGCAATGTACCCTTTCTCAAGGCTTACTGCATCCAGCCCCTCTTCCTCGAGCTTCTTAGCGATTTCTTTACTATTGATTCCGCGGCTGCAGCAAATAACCAGTTTTCTGGTCTTATCCACTTCCGGATTCTCCATGATTTCCTCTGGCTTACAGGCCAAAGCCCCCTTAACAGCGCCATGGGAAATCTCAATCTCGTCGCGGACATCAATGATCTGATAGGACTCCGCTGGTAACTTTTTTAATTCTTCTATTGTTATACTGCTCATTTAAATCCTTCCCTGAATATATTCTATAATGTCCATACTTTATATCACGATCTCAACAAAACTGTAACTCGTTCCTGCTCAGAAGAAACCTTGCTGAATATGATTGTTACTGTTCACTGGTCACGTTCCGCGAGGCGTTTTTTGTGAACAAAGTTCACAGAAAACCCGAGAATTGCGGCGCGAAATCATGCGAATGCATGATTTCTGTGCATCGCGAAGCGCGTTACTGTGAACGGAGTGAACAGTAACATATGATTCTCTAAAGCATGTCCGACATTTTTTTGTTACAAAACGGACATGTCGTCTATCGGCGACATCTCTATATATGAAAATCAGCTGCTGTGCGCCTGCGACACTCCCGCATCTGCCGTTTGTGACGTTCATAGTATCATGTTAATTCCGATTCTTAATCAGTGACACAATAAACAAAATCAACGCCAGTACCGCAAAAAACGGAATCACTGCCACCAGAATATGAAACAGCAAAAAGACGACTATCAGCAGGATCACCACGCCCAGAAGTTTGCTGTACCAGGTATCAAACCGCCATACATGTACATGATTCCGGCTGGAGCTCTGGGTATTCTGTGCGTCATCCGAATAGGTGCTGTACTCCTCATAATCCAGCTGCCCGTTATCCACATCTGTATCCAGCAAAGTCCTGGCGATCAGCCTTGGATCTCCAAGTTCATCAAGAACCTGCTGCTCATCGCGTCCACTACGTACCTGTGACTGAATATAATCTTCATAGTAACGCACATGCGCCGCCACCTTACCCTCATGCATCTGTCCGGACAGCTGACTTCTCAATGTATCCAGAAATTCTGTTCTATTCATTCAATTATTCAACCTTTCTTATATAAAACCACGAATCATTATCCTGTTTCAAACAGGCTCTGTGCATTTTCTATTCTAACAATACTTGCCCTCATACGCAACTATCCAAGTCATAAAATTTTTATGAAGTCTGAATCGGAGATTATATTTTTCCATTCAGACAAATTTTCTCCACATTCAAAGCATTTGTTATTTTTCACAAATATACATCGTCTTTTTTGACAATAATGCTGTCTGTTAATTTATTGACAAAATGTTTTTTTAATGATACAATGAGCACATCAATTGAAAAGCTTCTGAATACTGACGGATCGTGGAGTTAACCACAGGGACTTCAGGAGCAGATCATGAGGATTACTGTTTACAGCAGCTGCATCATATTTTGCAGACAGCATAGACCGTAATTTCCAGCCGACCGTCTGGGCAGTATTTGAATCATCAGATACTGCCCTTTTTTTACCGGGAGGTACCTCTGACATGAGGGAAATACCGTTGTCTTTTTAAGAAGCGGTCATATAAAAACCATTTAATCTTACACAACGAAAGGAGCTTTTATTATGGGGTTTAAAAGTGACATCGAAATCGCACAGGAATGTGAAATGAAACCAATCACTGAGATTGCAGCTAAAGCAGGTATTGCGGACAAATATCTTGAGCAGTATGGTAAATACAAAGCAAAAATCGACTACAATCTTCTGAAAGAAACAGATAAGAATGATGGCAAACTGATTCTGGTTACCGCTATCAACCCGACTCCTGCCGGAGAAGGAAAAACCACTACTACAGTTGGTCTGGCAGACGCTATGCAGAAGCTTGGCAAGAACGTTATGGTAGCTCTTCGTGAGCCATCCCTTGGACCGGTATTCGGTGTAAAAGGCGGTGCAGCAGGCGGCGGATATGCCAGGTAGTTCCAATGGAAGATATCAACCTTCACTTCACAGGTGACTTCCACGCAATCGGCGCAGCAAACAACCTTCTTGCAGCAATGATCGATAACCATATTTTCCAGGGCAATGCTCTTAACATCGACCCACGTAAGATCACATGGAGAAGATGTGTAGATATGAACGACCGTCAGCTTCGTAATGTAGTAGACGGACTTGGCGGAAGAACAAACGGTATGCCTCGTGAAGACGGCTATGACATCACGGTAGCTTCCGAGATCATGGCTGTTCTCTGTCTTGCAAGTGATATCAAAGACCTGAAAGAAAGACTTTCCAGAATCATCATCGGTTATACATATGGCAAACCGTCAGAGCAGAAACCGGTAACAGCTGGTGATCTTCATGCAGAGGGTGCTATGACAGCACTTCTGAAAGATGCTCTGAAACCAAACCTTGTTCAGACACTGGAGCATGTACCTGCAATCGTTCACGGCGGACCATTCGCAAACATTGCTCACGGATGTAACTCCGTAACCGCTACCAAGATGTCTCTGAAGCTTGCTGATTACACCATCACAGAGGCTGGATTCGGTGCTGACCTTGGTGCCGAGAAATTCCTTGATATCAAATGCCGTATGGCTGGTCTGAAACCAAATGCAGTTGTTATCGTTGCTACTGTCCGTGCACTGAAATACAATGGCGGCGTTCCGAAGGCTGATCTTAACAATGAGAACCTTGAGGCTCTTGAGAAAGGTCTTCCAAACCTTCTGAAACACGTAAGCAACATCAAAAATGTTTACAAGCTTCCATGTGTTGTTGCAATCAATGCATTCCCGACAGATACCAAGGCAGAGCTTGACCTGGTAGAAGCAAAATGTAAAGAGCTTGGCGTTAATGTTGCACTTTCTGAAGTATGGGCAAAAGGCGGCGAAGGCGGTATTAAATTAGCTGAGGAAGTAATCCGTCTTGTTGAAGAGCCAAACGACTTCACATATTCCTATGAGCTTGAAGGCTCTATCGAAGATAAGCTGAACCAGATCGTTCAGAAAATCTATGGCGGTAAGAGAGTTGTTCTCACAGCAAACGCTCAGAAACAGGCAAAACAGCTTGAGGAACTGGGATTCGGAAACTGCCCGATCTGTGTAGCAAAAACACAGTACAGCTTAACAGATGACCAGACCAAGCTTGGTGCTCCTACAGACTTCGAAGTAACCGTTCGTAACCTGAAGATTTCTGCAGGTGCAGGCTTCATCGTAGCCCTCACAGGAGAGATCATGACCATGCCAGGTCTTCCAAAGGTTCCGGCTGCTGAGAAAATCGATGTAGACGAAACAGGTAAGATCACAGGACTGTTCTGATTTTTACATGTCAGCCAGGTTTCCGTGTAAACATGGATTTGGCACGTTGCTCACAAAAATCAACGCCCGGGAGACCCAAACTCCCGGGCGCTTTTTACATACAAGCAAAGTGTATCCTTTGAAAATAAAATAAAGGATTTTATCAGCCTGCCAGGGACAGACGCCCTGGCAGTATTATGTATATTACTTATTTCAGCTTCTCCCCTGTAAGCATCTCATATGCCTGGAGATATTTGTCAATTGTCTTGTCCACGATTTCCTGTGGAAGAGTCCAGTCGTTGTCCGGGTTTGCTTTCAGCCAGTCACGGGCAAACTGCTTGTCAAAGGATGGCTGGCCATGACCTGGCTCATATCCATCTGCCGGCCAGAATCTGGAGCTGTCCGGTGTAAGCATCTCATCACCAATAACAATATTACCATTTTCATCAAGTCCAAACTCAAATTTGGTATCTGCAATAATAATACCTTTGCTTAAAGCATACTCAGCACATTTTTTATATAATGCGATGGTGTAATCACGAATCTTCTCTGCATACTCCTGACCATGTCCCGGATAGTATTTCTCAAGATGGGTAACGCTCTGCTCAAAAGAAATATTCTCATCGTGGTCGCCAATCTCAGCCTTGGTAGAAGGTGTGTAAATAGGCTCAGGCAGCTTGTCAGACTCTTTCAGACCTTCCGGAAGAGTAATTCCGCAAACTGTACCATTCTTCTGGTAGCTTGCCCAGCCGCTTCCAGTGATATATCCACGAACGATGCACTCAACCGGGATCATATCCAGCTTGCGGCACATCATGCTGTTTCCGTCAAACTTATCCTGCTGGAAAAACTCCGGCATATCTTTTACATCAACAGAAATCATGTGGTTCGGCAGGATATCCTGGGTCATATCGAACCAGAACTTGGACATCTGTGTAAGAACAGTGCCTTTCTTCGTCACTTCGTTGTTCAGGATCACATCAAAACAGCTGATACGGTCTGTCGCAACCATGATCAGGCTGTCTCCGTTGTCGTAAATCTCGCGTACTTTGCCTTCTTTAACTGGCTTCATTTCCTGCATAGCTTTACACCTCATCACTTTTCTATTTTTCATTTTTGTAAAAGTCCCAAAGGCATGACTGTTTCACAATCTCAGCCTGCCTGTTTCCGCTTTTACAGCACCCAATTATTTTACCATTTTGCAAACAAAAAAACAATTCTCTTAAATGCCGAAATCAAGGCATCTTTTCCCGAAATCCATGTGAATCTTCACATGTAACCATTCAAAGTGATTGATTCCTGCACTATCTTCGTTTTATAATAAGAAAAAACAACCAGCAGGATACTCTGCCTGCGAGGGGCATTTCAGCTCACAAAACTAATTTACCATATATTCCAGGAGGCACTATGATCTATAAATTTGCAGCCGCCGACATGGACGGTACTTTATTAAATGACAAAAACGAAATTACACCATACACCATTGAAATAATCCGGCAGGCAGCCGCGCAGGGACTGATTTTCTCCATTTGCACCGGGCGCCCCATTCAGGGAGTGGAGCGCTATCAGAAACAGCTGGGCATTCAGGGACCTGTGATCACTTATAATGGGGCTATGATCCTGGATTCTGCTGACGGACGCGTTCTGTATAGACAGGAGCTGAAAGCTGACGATGCGCGTCTGATTCTGGAAGCAGGACTGAACTATGATACTACCATGTGCATCTGGTCGGACAATAGATTATATGGGAACAAGCTGAATAACCGGATTCAGGAATACAGCCAGGCTACCAAGGTAACGCCCCTTCTCATGCCATCTATCGACAAGCTTTTGGCGCAGGGAATTACGAAAATTCTCTGGTATGACGATGTTTCCCAAATTCAGCAAATAGAAAAAGAGCTACGGAAAACAGCTCATTTTCATAACGTAACTTTTTGCACCTCCAAGCCCTTCTATCTGGAGTTCTTCAGCAGTAAGGTGTCAAAGGCTGCAGCTATTGATTGCATTGGTAAGCTCTACGATTTCACCCCCGCTGAAACTATCGCTATCGGCGACGGTTTCAATGACCTCTCCATGATCCGCTATGCTGCCCTTGGCGTTGCCATGGCAAATGCACCAGATGGCGTGAAAGAGTCTGCGGATTATATCACTGCACGCACTAACAATGAGGATGGTGTTGCAGAAGTTCTGGAAAAATTTGTTTTATAGGATCATGACTATACAAAAATGGTGATTGTGTTAATTATTTCACATTCAACACAATCACCATTCTATTAATCCGTTTTAAACCAAATTATGTCCGCCTTGCTATATCTCTTGCAGATTCTTAAACATTACAACTGTAGACTTCGCTCTTACAGCCGAATATGCTTGCTACATCTCTTACAGATTCTTAAACAGCGGCTTCATAGCCGGATACAGTTCTTTGAACTTCTGGTATCTCTCCTCATATTTCGCAGCCAGTTCTGGAGTAGGCTCTACAGTATCCACTACTTTTGCAAGCTTCTTGCCAGCAGTCTCAACGTCCGGATAAACACCGCATCCTACTGCTGCCAGCATAGCACCGCCAAGGGATGGTCCCTCTTCCACTTCCAGAACGTCAACCTTAATATTCATAACATTTGCAATAATCTGCTTCCACAGCGGGCTCTTTGCACCACCGCCACAGATCTTGGTACGCTCAATTTTAATTCCAAGACTCTTTGCAACCTCCAGAGAATCACGAAGTGCGAAAGCAACTCCCTCCAATACAGCCTGAGTCATATCTGCTCTTGAGGTGTCCATGGACATGCCGAAGAATACGCCTCTTGCATCTGGATCGTTGTGTGGGGAACGCTCGCCCATCAGGTATGGCAGGAAGAATACGTGATTCTCACCAAGCTTCTGGATAGGCGCCTGCTCTGCTGCGAAGTCCTTCGTTCCAAGAATCTCCTCGGCCCACCATTTATTACAGGAAGCAGCGCTGAGCATACATCCCATCAGATGATAGCTTCCATCTGCATGGCAGAAAGAATGAAGGGCATTGTGCTCATCTACACCAAAATTCTTGCTGGAAATAAATACAGTTCCAGAAGTACCAAGGGAAATATTGCACTGTCCATCACCAACTGTTCCAGTACCAACAGCTGCTGCCGCATTGTCTCCAGCACCAGCGATAACCTTTACATTCTCAGAGAAGCCAAGCTCTTTAGCAACCTCTGGCTTCAGTGTTCCAACAACCTCCCAGCTCTCATAAACCTTCGGAAGCTGCTCCTCTTTCACACCGCAGATTTCCATCATTTCTTTAGACCAGCAGCGATTCTTTACATCCAGAAGAAGCATACCTGAAGCGTCAGATACATCTGTGCAGAAGGAGCCGCTTAAACGATAAGCCAGGTAATCCTTTGGAAGCATGATCTTCACAACTTTTGCAAATTTCTCTGGCTCATTTTTCTTCATCCACAGGATCTTCGGAGCAGTAAAGCCTGCAAATGCGATATTTGCAGTATACTGGGAAAGCTTGTCCTTTCCGATCACATTATTCAGATAATCTGTCTCTTCAGAAGTACGTCCGTCATTCCACAAAATTGCAGGACGAATTACCTGATCCTGATCATCTAAAGTTACCAGTCCATGCATCTGTCCGCCGAAGCTGATTCCGGCAACCTGGGAGCGGTCAATGCCCTCTGTCAGTTCTTTCATACCAGCCATACTCTGGGTATACCAGTCTTCCGGATTTTGCTCAGACCAGCCCGGATGCGGGAAAAATAATGGATATTCTTTTGATACGATATTACAGATTTTTCCGGATTCTTCCATAAGAAGAAGTTTTACTGCGGAAGTACCAAGATCAACACCGATAAAATACATTTTTATCCTCCTTAAGTTCATGCCTTAGGCGTTCCTTCTAGGCTTTCCGGCCAGAACCCTCTTAGAATGCTCTGCCCGCCTATTCTAAAAACAGCCGTACCGCATAAAGTGGTACGGCCGTTTCTATATACGCCTATAATTCTATTCAAATCGTCCCTTCCTGCTTTTTAAGCAAGAAGCAATCATTCTACATTGCTCTCAACTTTGTACACAGCAATTACTTACCGCTTATTTAAGTATTAGCCCCATGGATTCTCTGTAGGATATCTTACACCAGCCGGCTGGTTGTAACCGATTTTCTTAACATCAAGTCCAAGGAATTTCACTACTTCGTAGAATGCCTTTCCATAATGTCCGAACATAACTGCACCGTGATGCGGGTAATTACCCTCGATCAATACGTGACGGTAGAATCTTCCCATCTCTTTGATTGCGAAGATACCAATACCACCAAAGGATCTTGTAGGTACGTCAAGAACTTCACCTTCTGCAACATAGGAAACAAGCTCTCCTTCAGAGTTGCACTGCAGACGATAGAATGTAATATCAGAAGCAGCGATATCACCCTCAAGAGTTCCTCTTGTGAAATCTGGTTCAGATCCTTCCGGCTCAAGAAGTCTGTGCTGGATCAGCTGATATTTAACAGCTCTGGAATCGCACATCTTGCAGGCCGGAGTATTTCCGCAATGGAAGCCCATGAATGTATCGGTAAGCTTATAATCATATTTGCCCTTGATATCCTCATCATAGATGTACTGAGGAACGGAGTTGTTGATGTCAAGCAGTGTAACAGCGTCATTGGAAATGCAAAGTCCGATATACTCGCTAAGAGCTCCGTAGATATCAACCTCGCAGGATACCGGGATTCCTCTTGCAGCAAGACGGCTGTTTACATAGCATGGCTCAAATCCAAACTGTGACGGGAATGCAGGCCAGCATTTATCAGCAAATGCAACGTATTTTCTGGCGCCCTTGTGAGCCTCAGCCCAATCAAGAAGAGTAAGCTCGAACTGTGCCATTCTCTCACTAAGGTCAGCATAGTATCTGCCCTCGCCCATTTCCTTTGCCATATCTGCGCAAACCTCTGGGATACGAGGATCGTTCTCATGCTCTTTGTAAGCAACCAGAAGGTCAAGCTCAGAGTTCTCTTCGATCTCAACACCCAGCTCATAGAGTCCTTTGATTGGTGCGTTACATGCGAAGAAGTCCTGTGGACGTGGTCCAAAGGTAATGATCTTCAGGTTACGAACACCGATAACGGCACGTGCAACTGGTACGAAGTCAGCGATCATGGTAGCAATGTCAGTTGCAGTTCCAACCGGATATTCCGGAATATAAGCTTCAAGATGACGCATCTTTAAGTTGTAGGAGCAGTTCAGCATACCGCAGTAAGCATCACCACGACCATTGATCATATCGCCATCGCCCTCAGCAGCAGCTACATACATGCAAGGTCCGTCAAATCTCTCAGCAATCAGGGTCTCTGGAGTCTCTGGTCCGAAGTTTCCAAGGAAAACAACAAGTGCATTACACTCAGCTTTGTTTACATCCTCGAGAGCCTTCTCCATGTCTTTCTCATTCTCAACAGTTACTGGACATTCATAAAGCTCACCCTTGTAAGCGTCCATGATAGCTGCGCGTCTCTTCTCAGAAAGCTGAATCGGGAAACAGTCACGGCTTACTGCGATTAATCCAAGTTTTACTACTGGTATATTGTTCATAATAGGTATTCCTCCATATTTTAATTTTTTAAGAAACTTTCAATTGTGGTAGCTATGTAAGCTCCTCAAGTCTCAATATTCATTTTTCAAACAGACTTTAGTAGTTACCCACCAACAACGTGTCGGTTTATCTTCTGAAAAAAATGAGCAACTATGAATTATTTTATCAGTCAATTGTGATATTCTCACCCTTCAGACCATTAAATGCGCCAGCGATCTTCGCATCCTCATGTGCGATCAGCCATTTGTTCTTGGCTGTCATCAAGCTGTCCTCTCCCGTCTTCTCAGTCTGGAAAGTAAGGTCTGTGTTAGTTCCTTTCGGAAGTACAACAACACACTGGAAACCGCCCTCATTCACATGACATGGTGCGTAGTGAAGTGTGGTAGCGTATACCTCGATTCCGGTTCCTGCCGGTACAAGGAATGCCTCGATCTTAGATGTATCATAGGTATGATCCGGCTCAATGTCCTGCTGATGTCCGATAAGAAGGACAAGATCTGTAACCGCTACATTGATCTCGGAATTACGATGATACTCCACTGCATTCAGCTTCTTGTTATGGCCGTTGCAGTATCCGATCTGGATCGGCAGCCCGCCGTATCCCTTGTTCTGCAGGTCCTTCATAATATCCAGTGCCTCCAGCTCCTCAACAGATGGAACATAGATTACGTCCTCTGGAACCGGAGTGTGTTTCATCTCCTTGATAAGACCTGTAAAGTCGTATCCCTCCAGCACCTGTCCATATTTACGGAATGCCGGATCTGTTACTTTCTGAATCTTCACGATTAACCTCCTTTTGCGCATATCAGAATGCGGACATGGCTGCTATCTGCCACTCTCACAGCAGTCCAACATGCTCATACTCAAGATTCCCGAACCAGCTGCTGATCTCAGTCTGCCCTGGTTCTTTCTGCATGAAAAAAGCATACCATATTCTGATATGCTTTACGACGGTTTTCTTGTCTTATCTATAGCACTTTTTTGACATTTTATTCTTTTGGAGTTGTATTAAATTTTTGTCTTACTTCGCTTGGAAGTCTGTTATATTTCTTCTGAAACTCTCTGGAAAAGGCTCTGCTGCTGGCAAAGCCGTTGTCCAGGGCAATCTGGCTCACTGTTTTCTCTGTATTCATCAGTTCCCGACATGCATAAGACATGCGAATTTCCTGTAAATAAGTCTTAAAATTGATTTTTGCATACTTTTTGAACATTCGCGACAAATAAGCGTCTGAATAGCCAAATAAATTTGCCATCTCAGAAAGTTTCAGTTCTTCTGTATAATGCTCACGCATATAAGTGGTAATTTTTGACAAAGCATCCAGTCGTCGGCTATCCTGAATTTCCTCCTGTGCAGCCTCGGTCTCACGATAATCCCTTACCATCAGGTACAAAATATTGTAGTACAGGGCCATAGTCCGGTACTCCCATCCTTCTTCACGGGCACAGTACACCTTATAAAGCTCCTCAATAAAAAATGCCAGCTTCCGATTATCCGGAGCCTTGGACTTCTGATCCTTTGCCACACGGGCTGCACTTGTAAATCGGATAAACCGCTGGGCAGTAAAATATTTTTCAAACTGCTTCAGTGGAATCTGCAAAACCACAGTCTCATTTTTCCTGGGGGCGTGAATGGAGTGGATCTCATTGGAATTGATGATGATCAGCCGCCAGCCTCCAGGGGGTACTCTTCTTCATTAAGAAAAAAAGTCAGTCTGCCTTTTAGCACTGCAAAAATCTCAATTGAGGTATGCCAGTGTTTTTCTCTTTCGTAATTGCCGTGTCCGCCTTCAAATAAAAAGATTTTGAAAGGAAGACCTCGTTTGGTATGATCAATTCATGCTGAAATTCCAAGATTTCACCTCCGGCAGGTATATTTCTATAAAGCCGCGCCATTTTCTTTCAGTTCCGAACCGGCTAGAGCGTGTTTGAAAAAGGCTTTCTGCAAGATGTTCGTCACAATTTGTGGGAGATTTCGCTCGGATGAGGGCGCCGTAGCGGGCTACGGCAACCGAATTCAGGTGAAATATACCGCAAAGTGGAGCGTGCAGATTGCGGGAATGATTTTTCAAACACGCTCTAAAGTCTCTTGCTGTAAGAATATCATTTTCCCCTATATTTGACAATCCTGTTTCTTAGATTCTTTTTGGCTCCGCTGCCACGTCTTTTCTCGTTTCGTATTTTCTTAAATACAAGTTTTTTCTTATCTTGTATTTACCAGCTCAAACGCTTATAATTGAAATTAATTTTCAATATGTTATTTTTATTTTCGGGAGGTTTATCATGAAATTTATATATCCTGCTGTTTTTAAGAAAACCGAAGATGGTCGTTATAAGGGAACTTTCCCAGACCTGGAAGGCTGCTTCGGAGAAGGAGACACTTTAGACGAAGCTATCGAAAGCGCTAACGCTGCTGCATTCGACTGGATTTCTGTAGAGCTCTCCGAAGAAGTTCCAGAGCTGCCTCCGATCACAGATCCAGATGATATGGAATTAGAAGATGAGGATGTGGTCAGAAATATCCAGGTGAACATCCGGTTGTATGATGGGTGGGATGAATGAAGTTTACCGTGAGTGTTTGAAATGTCCGCTTACGTTCCAGACTTCACTGACTTACCTAATAAGTCCAAAATGGGGAGGCAAAGCCTCCCCATTAATTTTACCACTGTACCTGGTCAGAACCTTCTCAGTTACAAAATATTTTTGTTTTATCTTGCCTGCTTCTTCACTGCCACTGCAATGGACAGACCGGGAGCATAATATGGAATCAATGTAGCCTGCAGTGCATGATAAATATCAGACTTTCCAGGCCATACGGTCTCCAGAAGATTGTTCTCTCTGTCCAGCTGGTGGAACCAGGAACCGTTTACGTGATCCAGAACTTTCTCATCCAGATATTTCATAAACTCTGCATAATCTGCTGCGTATTTCTCATTATCTGTTACATGGAACAGAACGGAAGAGGTGTTGATTGCTTCTGCAAGAGTCCAGTGCATTCTGTCATGGACTACAGGTTTGCCGTTCCAGTCTGTTGTGTAACAGATTCCCGGTGCACCGTCTGCATTCCATGCGTCAGCAACTGCGCGGTTATACAGATTCTCTGCAGCTTCAATATAAGGTGCTGCGCCAGCCTTATCCTCTTTATATGTAGAAAGCGCCCACTGTGTGATCAGTCTTGCCCACTCAATTCCGTGTCCCGGAGTTGCGCCGTATGGCTTAAACTGGTCGTCCGGGCGGTCTTTGTTGCATTCCAGATCCGGTACCCAGTCACTGGAAAAATGCTCCGGTATACGCCAGTTATTGTCCTTTGCCCATACCAGAACATGGTCGATGATCCTGCCTGCACGTACACGATATTTCTCATCCCCGGTCACATCAGCTGCGGCAAGAAACGCCTCAACGGTATGCATATTTGCATTCAAGCCTCGATAGGAATCCAGCTCTGTAAATTCTGTGTTCCAGGTATCACAGGAAAGTCCTTCTTCCTCGTTCCAGAATCTCAGATCATAAAGTGCCAAGGCATCTTTCAAAAGCTCTGCTGCCCCTTCTCTGCAGGCCAACACGCCGGAAGAAGCTGCCAGAATTACAAATGCATGGGCATAGCACTGCTTGGTTGGAACAATTTCATTGTCCTTTGTAAGACCTGCATACCAACCACCATTTTGATCATCGTGAAGCTCGCCTCTAAGCCCCTTCAACGCTGCATCAGCCAATGCCTCGCTGCCTTCATGTCCAAGCATGGAACCAATGCTGTACACATGTGTCATACGGCTTGTGATCCAGGTTTCACGGTTACGGTCTTTCCAGGGAGTGCCGTCATCTCCAAGATAATAGGAGCTTCCTCCTGGTGACGGAAACTGATGTCCGAAGCTTAATAAGCCATCTCTAACATCCTGCAGAAATTTCTGGTTTTCAGCTGTTCCAAGCTGATATTTATTCTCTGTAACTGCCATTTCTGTTTTCTCCTTTTATACTGTAATATCCTGTGAAAGTCCCGCTCTACAGCTGACTCTCATATATAGTGATGTCACAAATAGGCAACAAATCCGTTTTGTGATGATCTCCCACTTTGCAATCTTCATTTTACCTTATCTGGAAGGCCTTGAACAGAGGGGTGAACTTTGGCTTTTATGGGGATTTTTACTGTTTCACTTTTCTGACACAATTATACTCCCAGACGGGATTTCGGTCAATTTATTTAAGTTTCATCAAAACAGCCGCCATTAGTACGTTATTTGCACTAATAGCGGCTGTAAATGTTATTATTGTTATAATAATCTATATTCTGTTTTTTTCAAAAACAGTTCCAATCAGCAGATAGCTTTTCCAAGCTCAATGCAGGCTGCCTGAGCCTCATCATCGGGCTCTTCGTTGCAGATTACACTGTCAACAGCAAGTGCAACGCCATCGTTCTGGCATTTTTCTTCCCAGCTGCGCATCCAGTCGCCGTCTCCCCATCCGTAGGAACCGAAGAGCGCTACTTTTTTGCCTGCAAGCTTTGGCTCACATGCTTCGAATACCGGCTGGAATACGGAATCCTCAAGCTCCTCATCTCCCATTGCAGGGCATCCGAAAGCTACACCGTCAAAACTGCTGATATCTGTTCCATCAAAATCATCTGCACTGATCACTTCTACCTCAGCTCCTGCAGCTTTTGCACCTTCCGCTACTTTATTTGCCATTTCCTCTGTATTACCAGTTCCGCTCCAATATACAACTGCTACTTTACTCATAACTTCACTTAACCTCTTTCTTTTATAATTTTATTGCCAGCCTGTGAGATCATTTATGTTTTATCCTCCACATCTGGCACTTTAATAACGAAAGTCAGCTTTTCCGTGACTCTTATCGCTTTTTGGCTGTCACCCATAGTGGACTTTCATTGTATGTCAGGCAGCCACTGTCAGCTGCAGAACACTCCTGCCTTTTGCCCATAGATTCCGATAAACCTCCCGGCATTTATGGTACTTCTGAAACATTTTCAATGCTTCACATTCATTACAATATACTTTCCAGCAGCCGGAACATTTATAATTCTGTCCGCCATTCTGGATAAAACCAATTACGTCCCCAAGTGGATAATCAAGAAAAATCCCAATCTCATGTGGAAAATCTTCTGATGCCTCAAAGCGCTTCTTCAGTAACGCCAGGCACTGTTCCGGTTCTGTATTTTCATATCCATATTTTTCCAGAAACCGGGCAACTCCAGGACGATTCAGATTCTGTGCCAGCTGTTTTTCCCGGTATACATAAACCAGAGAACGGTTACCACGACTGCGAAGTGCCAGCAGCTTCACGCCCTTTGGATTCATCAGCTGATTCCACCTGGAAATCTGAAGGTCTATATTTTCTCCCTCTTCACAACAGGCATTGAAAAGATTGGCTGCTTTTAATGAAGCAAGGGTGGGAGCACAGTGCTCAATGAGACATTTCTCAATCATGATAAACTCCTTATCTTTTTTATGCCATCACCGCATGCTCATCCAGCGCACACTTTAAGGCGCTTGCGCTGCTGGTATGGATGCGCGCTACCGGAATGTTGTTTTTCTTTGCTTCCTGGGATGCACTGATGACCATTTTATGGGACACTGTATTGGTAAAAAGCACCATCAGATCCGGGCATCCGATTTTTTTACGGATGGCGCCGTTCTCTTTTGGAAAAACCTTCGCCTTATATCCATAGTCTTTGCAGATATCGGTATACTGACATACCATTCTCTCATTTCCGCCGATGATTACAATACTCATGTAAATTGTCCTTTCCGGGTTTCCTGAAGCTTCTGAAAATGAAGAAACCTCCCTGCTTCCATGCAATGTTTTCTCCTTATTTTCGTTAGTCTGTTCTAACCCTTTATTAAAAAAATTAGAAGCTTTCCGTTTACTGTTTACAACCTTCCCAGTAACGCCTGCACTTCTGAAATATGTTTTAGTTGCTGCAGTCCTTTACATTTTATTTTATGTAAAATGTGCTGATTATATATTTTTATAGTTCTACGCTTTGGTTAGCTTATGCTAACTTTTATGGTGTTAGTTTACACTAATTCCTTATTTCTGTCAAGTACTAAGCAAAAAAAAGAGAGCTAATGAAAAACAGTCTCATTAACTCTCTGATTATATTCAGAAGTTCCACTATTACCGCAGAGCGTGTTTGAAAAATCATTCCCGCAATCAGAACCCGATTTTTTTACAATGTCCGCAATGCGCGACACATCCGTTCAGATTTCCTCAGTGCCCACCAGATTCTTCATACTGTTCATACCGATCAGCAATGTTGAAGTATTGTGAAGCAATGCTGAGGTAGTCGGCTGCAGGATTCCGGCAACGCCCAGCAGGATCAGACCAGTGTTAAATCCTACGATCGTTCTGTAATTATTGTGGATACGCTTCATCAGCGCGTCACTGATATGCTTCAGAATTACGATACCTTCCAGATTATCCGCACCGATAGTGATGTCTGCGATCTCTCTTGCAATCTCGGCGCCTTCGCTTACTGCAATACCTGCGTCAGCTGCAGAAAGGGCCGGGGAATCGTTAATTCCATCACCAAGCATGACAACCTTGCGTCCTTTTGCTTTCTCTTTTTCCACAAAGCTTGCTTTATCTTCTGGAAGAACCTCGGAATAATATTCATCAACGCCAACCTTGGCTGCAACAGCCCTGGCTGTACGTTCACTGTCTCCGGTCATCATAACCACCTTGCTGAATCCGGCTTTTTTCAGCGCTTTTACAACTGCAGGAGCTTCCTCACGGAGAGGATCCTCAATGCAGATAACAGCTGCAAGACTGCCTTCAATTGCAAGATACAGATGGGAATACTCATTTGGAAGATTTTTAAACTTCTCTTCCATGCCTTCCGGAATGGTACATTTCTCATCCTCGAATACAAAATGGGAGCTTCCGATGATTGCTTTTTTCCCTTCAATGGTTGTAGAAATACCATGAGCCACAATGTATTCTACTTTGGAATGCATTTCCTCATGATCCAGTTTTCTCTTCTTCGCTGCGTCTACAACAGCTTTCGCCATGGAATGGGGAAAATGTTCTTCCAGGCAGGCTGCAATTCTTAGCAGTTCATTTTCGTTCTGTCCATTAAACGGGACAACCTCAGCTACTGTAGGTTCTGCCTTGGTAAGCGTACCAGTCTTGTCAAATACGATCGTATCGGCATCCGCAACTGCCTCCAGGAATTTACCGCCTTTCACAGTGATTTTGTATTCTCCTGCCTCCCGGATAGCGGAAAGTACGGAAACCGGCATTGCCAGCTTCAGAGCACAGGAGAAGTCAACCATCAATACGGAAACAGCCTTGGTTACATTTCTGGTAAGCAGATAGGTAAGTGCTGTACCGCCAAGTGTGTATGGGACCAGTCTGTCCGCCAGGTGCTCGGCCTTGCTCTCAAGACCGGATTTCAGCTTCTCAGTATCCTCAATCATGGCTGCGATCTTCTCATAACGGCTGGAACCACCAACTGCTTTTACAGTAATGACAGCCTCACCCTCTTCCACAACCGTACCTGCGTATACGGAATTTCCTTCCACTTTTCTTACAGGAACAGATTCACCAGTCAGGGAAGCCTGGTTTACCATAGCCTCGCCCTCTGCGATCAAACCGTCAAATGGAATCACATTTCCCATATGTACTACAACCATATCTCCGGCCTGGATCTTGTCTGCGTCCACCAGCACCTCTGTACCTTCACTGCGAAGCCATACCTTACCAGTGTTCAGAGACATGGTACGTGCCAGATCATCCACAGATTTCTTGTGGGTCCACTCCTCAAGCAATTCTCCAATTCCAAGCAGGAACATAACAGAACCGGCTGTGGAGAAGTCGCCGCGGAAAATGGAAACACCGATTGCAGTTGCATCCAGAACCGGAACCTCGATCTTACGCTTCCAGAGTGTCTTAACCCCCAGCCAGATGTATTTCACAGACATTGCGGTGGTATAGATTGCAGACAATGGATATGGCAAAAGCAGCTTGCGTCCGTAATGGAAAATAACTTTATTTACCAGCTTCTCCTTATAAGTCTCATTTAATTCTCTTCCGGAATTCTCCAGCACCTGGGCGGGTACGCTGACACGGCTGTAACCAAACGCCTGAATTGCCTTCAACAGTTCATTTCTCTCTCCTGTGTAGTAAATAAGAGCATCACTGGTACGGTTAAAGACCTGAGCCTTCTTTACTCCATCCAGATTTTCCAGATAATACTGAAGGGTATCTGCCTGGGTAAAATTCATATATTTCTGAAAAAGATGGACTCTGATACGTCCTTTTTTCTCATGTTTAACTGTAAATTTCAACTTGTTCACCTACTTTTTCTTCAAAGCAAAAGTTGCTGTTCATTACGTTCACCACAATCACTTCGCGCTACACTCTTCGCGTTTTCAGTAAAATTTGTTCACCCAAAATATCCGGCAGAACTTTTCGAACGAACAGCAACGATTAAGAGGACTGTCGCAAAAACGGCAGTCCCCAATATGTTTGCAATGTATTTCACTGCCATCTTACTCAGCAGTTTCCTCTGTCTCAGCTTCTTCAGTTTCTTTAAACTCAGTCTCGCTCTCAGCTGCCTCATCCTCAAACGGCTCCTCAGCTGCTTTTCTGTCCTCATTGATCTGCTGTGCATCTGCATAGATATCACCTGCATTTTCCTGAACAGTTGTAACCGTCTTCATTACACAGTCCTTTGCTCTTAAAACAGCTGCTGTGCACTCTGTGTAAACTTTTTTCGCATCTTTGCTGGAAAGAAGCTTGATACCTGCTGTTCCGAATAAAACACCTGCTGCAAAAAGTCCTGTCTTGTCCCATTTAAAACTTGCCATGATTAAATTCCTCCTTATAGTGAAACGCTATTGTTGTTAATTGTTTTTCAATATTTTGGTATTATATATCAGGTTTTCTGAAATTCCCAGTACTATTTTGCTTATCGAGAAATATTCTCATTATCTCCCTGTTTTAGGGCGTGTTTGAAAAAACTTTCTGCAAGATGTACGTCACAATTTGAGTGAAATATACCGCAAAGAGGAGCGTGCAGATTGCGGGAATGCTTTTTCAAACAGGCTCTAACTCTCTCCCCTGGATAACTGCTATTTTTATATGCCTTCATACTATCATGCAAGTTTTCAAGCACCGCACTTTGACATGGTCATCTCAATACTCTCAATATCCTGATCTCCAATATAGCCCATATTTTTCAATCCTTCTCTTACAACCTGTTTCCAGACTTCAGAAGGCAGCTTACAGACAGTAGCATCGCTAAGTCTTACCGTGCAGCCATTTTCCTGGCAGCATGCTGCACAGCTGGAAATCCGGTACATGTTCTTTCGGCTGATGGCGCCGATTTTTTCCAGCATATTTACCATACGGTAAATTGTGGCAGGTCCAATATTTCGGTCTTTCTCCTGCACCTTGTAATAAATCTCCTTACAGCAGGAACACTCCTCCTCCAGAATAATATCCAGTATCAGCTGGCGCTGTCTGGTGATCCTGCAGCCTTGTTCGCGTAATCGTTCAAGAATCATATCTTTCTGCATTTGTGTCCGCTGATATGCTTCCTGATTTTCATATGCTTTTTCTTCAACTGCGTTTTTCATCATTTTCATCGCCATCCTTTTTGATTTCTGTATGATTTTATATCAGGGCTGGAATTTCTATATAAGGAGAAACCATAACGGTTCACGCCTTCACTGCTGCAGAGCATCTTTTTCCAAAGTGAAAAGATATGGTGATTTCCCCTTATATAAAAATTCCAGCCTGTATCTTTTAAGGGATACAGGCTGAATTATTTTTAACAACTTTGCTTAAGCAATACTCTTTGTATTAACTTTTAAGCTGTTGCTCTCTTTATATGGTCTGAACAGCAGGTACAGGAATGCTGCAACCAGAACGAATGCAACAACTGTTCCGATTCCAAATCCGCCGCCTGTAAGCAGTGTACCAATCTGATAAATGCAAAGGGAAACTACATAAGCAAGACCGCACTGATAGCCGATTGCAAACCAGAACCATTTTGCATTGTTCATCTCTCTCTTAATAGCACCCATAGCTGCGAAACAAGGAGCACAAAGAAGGTTGAATACCAAGAATCCGTATGCTGCAATAGGAGTCATTACCTGTGCAAGATTTCCCCAGATCTCAGCTCCATCCTCTGCAACCTCAGCAAATCCGAAGAGCATACCAAATGTAGCAACAACGTTCTCTTTTGCAATAAGACCTGTTACGGCAGCAACTGCCATCTTCCAGCCTTCTCCTGCTTTTGTCCATCCAAGAGGAGCAAAAATCCAGGCGATTGCAGAACCGATCTTGGCAAGAATACTGTTGTTCAGCTCTTCTACCATTCCAAAGGAACCGCCTTCCCAGCCGAATCCCATAAGGAACCAGAGAACGATGGTGGAAAGAAGAATGATGGTACCGGCTTTCTTGATGAAGGACCAGCCTCTCTCCCACATGCTTCTCAGAATATTGCCAACGGTTGGCCAGTGATATGCCGGAAGCTCCATAACGAATGGTGCCGGCTCGCCAGCGAACATTTTTGTTTTCTTAAGGATAATACCGGAGCAGATGATTGCTGCGATGCCAACAAAGTAAGAGCTTGTAGCAACCCATCCGCTGTTGTTAAAGAATGCACCTGCGATCATTGCAATGATCGGGAGCTTCGCACCACAAGGAACAAATGTTGTAGTCATGATTGTCATTTTACGGTCACGGTCGTTCTCGATTGTACGGGAAGCCATAACTCCAGGAACACCACATCCGGAACCGATCAGCATTGGAATAAAGGATTTTCCGGAAAGACCGAATTTACGGAAGATTCTGTCCATGATGAATGCAACACGAGCCATGTAACCGCAGGACTCAAGGAATGCAAGGAACAGGAACAGAACCAGCATCTGCGGCACGAAACCAAGTACAGCGCCAACACCGGCAACAATACCGTCAAGAATCAGTCCCTGCAGCCATGCAGCGCAATTTACAGCTTCCAGAGCAGACTCAACTGCCGGAGGAATAATCTCACCGAAGAGTACATCATTTGTCCAATCTGTTACAATAGTTCCAACAGTGGTTACAGACACATAATAAACAACCCACATTACAACTGCGAAGATCGGAAGCGCCAGCCATCTGTTGGTTACGATTCTGTCGATCTTATCGGAGGTTGTAAGTTTCTTTCCTGTAGAGGATTTTGTATAGCACTGTCCAATAATGGAAGAGATGTATACATAACGCTCGTTTGTGATAATACTCTCTGTATCATCATCGAATTTATCTTCCAGAGCCTTTACTTCGTAAGACACATCCGGAACACTCTTCATCTGCTCTACGATCTTGTCATCTTTCTCGATAAGCTTGATTGCAAAGAAACGTTTCTGAGCCTCTGCAACAGTTCCTGTCAGCTTATTCTCAACAGATTTGATCGCATCCTCAACATCCTGTGCAAATTCGTGAACCGGAATTGTTTTCTTTTTGCTCTGTGCTGCGCTGATTGCTTTCTCAGCAGCTTTCATGATTCCGGTTCCTTTCAGAGCGGAAATCTCAACTACTTCGCAGCCAAGCTTTTTGCTTAATTTGTCAATGTGGATCTTGTTTCCGGATTTCTGAACCAGATCCATCATGTTGATAGCCATAACTACCGGGATTCCAAGCTCCATGATCTGTGTGGACAGATACAGGTTACGCTCAAGGTTTGTACCATCTACGATGTTGATGATCGCATCTGGCATTTCATTGATCAGGTAATTTCTGGCAACCACTTCCTCAAGTGTGTATGGGGAAAGGGAATAAATACCAGGAAGGTCCATGATGGTTACATCCTTATGACCTTTCAGTTTACCTTCTTTTTTCTCTACTGTTACACCAGGCCAGTTACCAACGAACTGGTTAGAGCCGGTCAGTGCATTGAATAATGTGGTCTTGCCGCAGTTAGGATTACCTGCAAGTGCAATCTTAATCGACATTTTCATGCCTCCTCTTTCTTTCCAGATTTTCTTTTTTTCCGGGCTTATTATATACAGCTTCTGCTGATTTTAGTTGCCCTGTGCTGCCTATTGTTTTAATCAGCTTTCGTTTGTTAGCCTTTCAACCTTATATTAGGTTTCGCTAACCCGCAAGGTAAAAAAAATTGCCCATTCTATTCCAGAACATGCAATTTCATGCTGTGCTGATTTTACCACTGTTCATATGACAACATTTGTAAAATGTTTTTCAAAAATATGTGACCAGTAACTTTTCCCTTATGTACACACAGCAAAGTACTATATCCTGTACAGTACTTATTCTACCTCTATCATTTCTGCATCGACTTTTCTCAGAGACAGTTCATAATCTCTCACGGTTACCTCAATAGGATCTCCAAGCGGTGCAACTTTACGTACATAGATCTGTACCCCTTTGGTGATTCCCATATCCATGATACGTCTCTTTACTGGTCCTTCACCGTGCAGTCTCTTCACTGTGACAGTCTGACCTACGCCAACTTGCCGTAATGTTTTCATAATACTTGCTCCTTTTTTCTGGATTTCAGACCATGATCCGATTCGCCATATCCTTGCCAATGGCAACTCTGGAATCTTTCACATTCACGATCATATTACCGCTGATCTCACTTACAACGGTTACTGTAGCTCCCTGTACAAACCCAAGATTTTCAAGGAATTTACGGGTTTCTTCTTTACCGCCGACTTTTTTAATCACCTGCGGCTCTCCTTCGTTTACCATTGATAACGGCATCATATCATCCTTCCTTTTTTGTGCTTTAGAAACACCTATTTATTATTATGTTTCGCTTACGTTGATTAGTATATTCTAATTTATATAAGCTGTCAATAATTTATTTGCACTTTTTTCTCATTTTTTTCACTGCAATTTCGTAAATTTTGACCAGTGCTTTTTGAAAATGTTTCGGGATTCCAGAGTGTGTTAAAAAAAATCTCTACAAAATATACCGCAAAGTGGGGCGTACAGATTGCGAAACGTTACCAGTGAACATCAACTGCGGGAATGCTTTTTCAAACACGCTCCAGGATGAATGGTGGATTTATGAGGAATTATTGTTTATAATGTAAAAGAAGATAAAAAGTGTTGAATGAGCGTATTTTTATGCTTCATACATTGTTTTAGATAGTAAAATCTGTGAAAAAGTTACATGTATAAAAAAATCACATGCACTTTATTGAAAAGAAAGGATTACTTTTTATGAAACAGGGAAGCAAAATCGGGATTGTCTGTTGTTCCAACGGACTTAGGCCAGAACAGGCCGAAACAATAAAAATGTTGGTGCAGATTCTGGAAAAATCCGGACTAGAAGTAGATCTTAGCCCTTATCTTTATGGAGATGAAAACGGACAGGCTGGAACTGCCAGGGAACGTGCCGGGGCTCTTATGAAATTTTATGAGGATGATTCTGTCACGGATATTTTTGACGTATCTGGCGGGGATATGGCCAACGAGATTTTATCCTATCTGGATTTTCAGACCATTGCTTACGAAAAAAAGCATTTTTGGGGATATAGTGATCTGACAACAATTATAAATGCCATTTATGCCCGAACAGGGAAATCATCTGTCCTGTACCAGATACGAAATCTCACCTACGATCACAGCCAGTCCCAGATAACGGACTTTCTTAGTACTACCTTGGCGGGGGCCACTTCTCTTTATGATTTTCCTTATGAATTTGTGAGGGGGACTCATATGGAGGGAATTGTAGTAGGAGGAAATATACGGTGCCTTTTGAAGCTGGCTGGCACGCCTTACTGGCCGGATATGCGGGAGAAAATCCTGCTTCTGGAGTCCTTTGGAGGAAAACTGCCGCAGATGGTGACTTATTTAAGCCAGTTGAACCAGATGGGGGTATTTAAGAAGGTGAATGGGATTTTATTGGGGACGTTTACGAAAATGGAGGAGGATAACTGTCAACCAGATATGGCGCAGCTAGTCCTTGAATTCGCAGAAAAAAAGACACCCGTTGCGAAATCACCTTTGATCGGGCATGGAACGGATTCAAAGGCGATTCGCATCGGGCATCGTTTAAAGTTATTCTCCGCAGAAGAAAACAAACGGATATATAAAGAATTTTAGATCCTAGCCACTCCGCTCTTAATGGCAGCTTCAGCAGTAGCCTTCGCAACCGCATCTTTCACTCTTGAATCAAATGCTGCTGGCAGAATATAATCAGCGCAGAGTTCTTCGTCGCTTACCAGGCCTGCAATGGCATAAGCTGCGGCAATCTTCATTTCGTCGTTGATGTCAGATGCACGGACATCAAGGGCACCGCGGAAGATTCCCGGGAAGCAGAGAACATTGTTTACCTGATTCGGGTAGTCGGAACGACCTGTGGATACTACCGCTGCGCCTGCTGCCTTGGCCTCATCCGGAAAAATCTCAGGAGTCGGGTTTGCGCAGGCAAGATGATCGGATCTTTCGCCATAGTGCGAACCATATCCGGAGTAAGGGTTCCAGGTGCGGAAACACCGATAAATACATCAGCGCCTTTGATCACTTCACTCAAGGAGCCTTTCTCCTGATTGGCGTTTGTGATCTTCGCCATCTCTTCCTTAATTGGGTTCAGCCCCTCACGGCCTTCATAAATTGCACCTTTACGGTCTGTCATAATAACATTCTTAAGGCCCATGGAAATAAGAAGTTTAATAATCGCAATTCCAGCTGCTCCCGCTCCGGAAGTAACGATCTTAATGTCTTCGATTTTTTTGCCAACAACCTTCAGCGCATTGATCACACCTGCAAGCGTAATAACTGCAGTACCATGCTGGTCGTCATGGAAAATCGGAATATCACAGCACTCTTTCAGCTTCTTCTCAATCTCAAAGCATCTCGGTGCGGAAATATCCTCCAGGTTTACACCGCCGAAGCTTCCAGCCAGAAGGCGAACGGTCTGCACGATCTCATCTACGTCCTTGCTTCGAACACAAAGTGGAATAGCATCTACATCACCAAACTCTTTGAACAGAACACATTTGCCCTCCATAACCGGCATACCAGCCTCCGGGCCGATATCTCCAAGGCCAAGAACAGCGGTACCGTCAGTTACAACAGCAACGGTATTCCAACGTCTGGTCAGTTCGTAACTTTTATTAATATCTTTCTGAATCTCAAGGCAAGGCTGTGCAACACCAGGGGTGTAAGCAAGGCTTAAAGCATCCTTGGAATCAACCTTTGCTCTTGAAACAACTTCAATTTTACCTTTTAACTCATAGTGCATCTTTAAGGATTCTTTTGCGTAATCCATGTTCGTATCTCCTCTTCTGAAAAAATGTGTGGGCACCTGCTCTCATTATTATACGCAGCAAGTCCCGCTCGGATACAAAATATCCACTTTGGGCTACAAGGGAAAGTATATACGAAACTTCGTCAAATCACAACATGAAAATATGAATAAATCTCTCAATAAACAAAACACCGTTCCAACCTGGCTGCTACTATTAACCCGAACCCTCAAAACGTATTGCCGAAAATAAAATGCTCGGCATAAATCAGGGCAAACTCCCGAAGAAATAGAAGTCTGCCCCAATATCCTCCAATATTCTATTTTCTTATAATTCTCTTACTCCACATTCTTCAGCGCCACATCCATTGGAATCTTCTTGATCCTTCTAAATTGCAACAAGGCTACCAGCACATACGCTCCCATTCCCATCGCAAACATCTCCGGATAAACCGCTGGTTTCAGATATAAGGTCAGCCAGCCTGAGAAGGATGACATCAGATATCCGTAAATTCCATATATCGTCCAGGTAGACAGCAGCAGGCTAAGTAAAATGGACAAGATCACCACCCACGTAGTGGATGTAAGATACAGGCTGTTGATCTCCCGGTTCTCATACCCCAGAATCTTTACCATAGAAATGGCATTGGCATTTTTCTCAATGATCAGCTTGGTAAGCAGATAGATCAGGAGGGCAAACAGCACAACTGCAAATATATTGATCAGCTGGAACATTTCTCCCATAGACACATCCAGCTGACGGCTGACCTTTGTCAGATCGTCCTCCGTAATCGTTGTTGCGATCAGATCCTCATCCAGATCTGTGATCTTTTCCCTGGAAAAATAACCGTTAAAATAATCCTCCTTTTCCCCAAAGGTTTTCCTGTAGGAGGAAATCGGCATAAATACCGTCAAAGATGCCGGATAATCGTAGATCCCTGCACTGTAAACTCATAAGTCTCACTTCCGTAAGCTTCCTTCAGAACAATGGTATCTCCGGTCTTTATCTTATACTTTTCTGCATAACCGTCAGAAATCAGAACTCCATCAGTTGGAAGTTCCGCGCTTACATACGCACTGTCGTCCGCGATTCCATAGACCGTTATGGTCTCTCCTTCCTGATCTGGCAATACATTTTTCATGGAATTCAGGCAGAATTTTTCTGCTGACTTCTCATTTGTTTTCAAAGATGGAGTAAGAAATTTCTGCAACATTCCCATAACCGTATATTTCTCATCTTCATCTGGCTCCTCCGGTACATTCAGCACATACTGGTACGGCGCGATCATGTTCTTCAAAATTTCTTCCTGATAATGATCCAGAAGCGGCTTCATCATCATTCCAAAAAGCAGCAGTACATTTGCAAAAAAGATTCCAATAAACAAAGTCAGATAACTGGACTTATTCTGCAGGATAATACGAAGCCGGAAGCGGTTGAAAAACTTAAAGTCCGGAAGACGCACAGCTTTTTTCCGTTTGGAAGCAGACAGATCATGACGCAGGAATTTCAAAGGAGAAAGACGCAGTTTCCCTGAAATCAGAATCAAATTGATTCCCAGCATGATCACTACCGGAACCACTGTGGTCAATATAAATGCATCTGCATTCCAGCGTGTTTCATAGGTCGGCAGGCTGTAACTGCCATAATACATACCTGCACAAAGATTTTTAAAGGAGGTGTAGCCCAGCACGTTTCCAAGAACAGAAGCAACCACAGTTACGATCACCGGCATGGAAATATAGTGGACCAGAAGTTCTCTTCTGGAATATCCGGAAGCACGCAGAGTCCCGATCACAGAAGCTTCTTTTGTAATGGTATTATTTGTTGTAACTGCAAACACAAAAGCAATGATGACGATCAGAATATACAGCAGCACCTCCATCATAGCCTTATCACCGCCCATATCTTCACCGGTAAAAGTGATGGCCTGATTGGAATAGGCCGGGATAAAACCTGTCACATTTCCATATTTGACCAGAACCTCCAGAAAATCCTCTGACATGTTTTTCGCTTCAATATCATCCTTTGGTGCAGTCTCATACTGCCAGGAATAGCGGTACTCCAGATGGGTTGTTCCAAAAGCATCCGCACCTTTCTCGGTCATAATACCCACGCCAAATTTTACAGCATCAAACATCATATCGCTGTTATCGGAAAATAAACAACTGTAGTCAGGTAATGCCACCAGTCCGGTAACTGTCAGTTCTTCTCCTGCGATTTTCAGCTTGTCACCAACCTTCAGCTTGTTATTATCTGCATACATCCGGTCAATGGCAATCTCGTTCTTTGCAGCTGGCATTCCCCCTGACATCAGGCACACAAGATTCATATCGGTACGCTCCTGATAGATACGCATGGTTTCCTCTTCGTTTCCGTCCAGATCCGCATCTGTGGCCTCATCCCGATAAAAATTTTCGCAGATTCGTACTTTTCCATTTTTTTCAATTTTCTTTAAATCGCTTTCGCTGGCTTTCGAAGAAAGGGTAAAGTTGCCATGCTCAATGTTATATTTTTCGAAACCTTCGTCATAAGCAGCCAGCATACTGTCATCAGCCACAAGAAAGCCCGAGACAAAGCCTATGGTCAGTGTCATAAACAGAAAGATCACAATATATTTTCCGAAATCACTTTTCAATTCTCTTGGAAGACGTTTCCACAATGGATTCTTCATAGCGCACCGCCTTACCAGTCCAGATCGTCGGCTGCGACTTTGGACTCATTGAGATAGTTTTTGCGGATCTGACCGTCACGAAGCTTCACTACGCGGTCTGCCATATTCTTAATGGCATCGTTGTGGGTAACCATGATGATGGTATTTCCGTACTTCTGGTTGACCTGCTCGATCAGACGCAGAATTTCCTTGGATGTGTTGTAATCCAGTGCACCTGTAGGCTCGTCGCAGAGAAGAATGTCCGGATTTTTTACAATAGCACGACCAATGGCCGTTCTCTGTTGCTGACCGCCGGAAAGCTGGTTGGGCAGCTTATGTCTGTGCTCATAAAGCCCCAGTGTATGAAGCAGCTCGTCAATATCCAGTGCCTTATCGCTGAGATATGCGCCCACCTCAATATTTTCCTTTACATTTAAATTTGGGATCAGATTATACATCTGAAAAACATATCCCAGATGCTTCCGGCGGTAAAGAGTCAGCGCTTTCTCCTTCATATCTCCTGTTTTTTCCCCATCTATGGAAATATAGCCCTCATCTGGCTCATCAATTCCACCGATAATATTCAAAAGTGTGGATTTTCCAGAACCAGACGGTCCAAGAAGCACGCAGAATTCCCCTTTTTCCACAGAAAAATCAATTCCCCGAAGAACCTCTGTCCTGCTGTCTCCGGAACCAAAGCCTTTCTTCAAATCTTTAATTTCAAGAAACATCTCTTTTCCTCCCTGTAAACCATTATCGTTCATGAACATTTTTCATAAAAAACAATTACAAGCATTCATCATTCTGTCTTTTGTTAGTTTATGCTAACTTATATTTATCATACCTCTTTTATCCGGTTATGAAAAGGAGGGGAATTGAGAATAATTCTCAACATCTGCATTTTCGCTTTTTCGAAAATTATTTTGTTAAAAATCACCTTTACCAAATTTTTCTTCTTAATTTTTTACATATTTTTTCACAGAAAATGTGGCATTTCCATAAAAAATTCGATATAATATTCACAATGTTTATAGTTTTTCACAACATTGTGAAATCTGTTATTCGGGAGATTTTTGCATGAAAAAAATAGCACTTATTACAGATGGCTGGGGACGTTATGTAACCTATACCTGGATTCAGGGATATCGAAATTACATGGCTGCCCACCAGTCAGATATGGATTTATATATTTTTCAGAGCTTTGGGAATTTCAGTATGGATGAGAAGCATAATGCAGGAGAATATAACATTGCACGGCTTCCGGATTTTTCAGAATTTGACGGCATCCTTCTGGATCTTGCCACCGTGTCCCAGCCAGACCTGATTGCAGAGATAATTGAACGCGCGAAGCTCAGCAGCATCCCAGCAATTTCTCTTCTTGAGCAGATTCCAGGACTGTACCATTCCGGAATTGACAACTACGAAGCCATTAGCCGGATTGTTGAGCACCTGATCACAGAGCATGGATGCCGTACCTTAAATTTCATCGGCGGGCCAGAATTTAACAGGGAAAATCAGCTCCGTTTCAAAGCTTACAGGGATGCCCTTCTTCGCCATGGGATTCCTTTCGAGGAGCAGCGCGTGATCCATCATAATTATGAAATTGAAACCGGAATCCAGGCATTTTCCACATTTAAAGAGAAAAACCTGCTTCCAGATGCCTTTGTCTGTGTCAACGACAATACAGCTGTAGGCGTCTGTCTGGCCGCCAAGGAAGCCGGATATTCTATTCCCGGGGATTTTCTGGTAACCGGTTTTGACAACGAAGACAAAGCTTCCTATTATGAGCCCAGAATTACCACGGTAGGCTTCTCCAAAGCCGATATCATGGAAAATGCCCTTTTAATGCTGGAAAAAATCTGGAATGGAAATGCAGAGGAAACTTATATATACGCACCTTTCACCTACGTTTTTCAGGAAAGCTGCGGTTGCGTTTCCCAGAATCCACCTGACCGTGGAGAGTATGTAATCAAGCGCATCGTTGCAGAGCGATATGCAAAACTGGATGATGGATCTGAACCGTGTTCTCCTGGACTGTGCAGGATACACAGAGCTTGCAGGACGTATGCAGAACTGGCTGACAAAACATGGCTGCGGAAATATTTATCTGTTTATGAACCCAGATATCTTTATGAGCGAAAATATGGATGCACTGCCTGAGCTTCCGGAGGATACTTATCAGACAGAAGGATACCCGGAGGAGATGGCACTGGTTTACCCGCCCCTGAATGGTACGAACCGGCTTCACCTTAATCTGAAAGAAATTCTTTCACTTCCACAGACAGAAGCTACCAGAGGACAAAATATTTACCAGTTCTGTCCTCTGCATTTTCGTGAACGGGAGATTGGCTTTCTGATCATCACCAATTGTGATTATCTTCTGGAGCATCAGTTCCTGTTCGAAACCTTAAATGCACTCCAGACTTCCATGGAAGCCCTGTATGCAAGACTTACCCTGCGTAAAATGAATAAACAGCTTTCTCAGCTTTACATCCATGATTCTCTCACCGGGCTCTACAACCGGATGGCTTACGAGAAGCTTGCCATGCCTCTTTTCCATCAGTGTATGCAGGAAAAGAGACCAGTTGGAATCATGTTTGTGGATGCAGATCACCTGAAATATATCAATGACACCTTTGGACATGATATGGGAAATCTTGCTATCAGCAGCATTGCTTCCGTCCTGCGGCAGCACTGTCCGGCAGAGTCCGTTTCCATACGCTATGGAGGCGATGAATTCGTATGCGTAATTCCTGATTATGATAAACAAAAAATACAGGAGCTGGCTCATACCCTTCTGAATTCTCTGGAAGTGTTTTCTGCCAACAGTCGGGTGGGCTTCCCCATTGAAGCCAGCATCGGATGGGTAATTGCTGATGATCCGGATCTGACCCTGAATGATTATATCAATCTGGCAGATGAGAAAATGTATTCTGCAAAAAAAGCGCGGAAGGCTGAGCGGAAGATTTGATCTGGAGCTTTAACTTGTTTCTGACAAGAATCTCGCCACAATAAGTATCCGGTCCAGGCTGTGTCGGTGTTTCCATTTTGATCTGATATGTTCTATAAGTATAAATAACATGTTTTAACGCCTAAAAAGACACCAGATTCGTTCAGGAAAATCTGGTGTCTTATAAAAAATACCGTATCATTTTTGAATCGCAAAACGTGCCTGCTCCAGATTTTTCCTGTCTACAAGTATTTCGTACTGCTTGGCTTGCTCCGCTGGATTTCCTGCACTTCCCACACGTCCCCGAATAGTTCCGCTGTCTGTCCATTCTCCCAGCTGATCTTTTACTTTGTACTTATACTTGATATTCTGACTATCCAGAATATCCCGGATCTCATTAAATCTTTTCAAGTCTGTGCCAATCCATAGGCTTTCTGAATTAAGTACTGTGAACATTTTTCCTCTCTCCTTCCGCGAACTTTAATTCACTCAATAATTTTTCCGAACAAGCTTCACGCTTTTGTTTGAATTACCGTACCATAATTATAGTATTATTTCAATATTGGATTTATATTTCTTATTACCCGCGGTCTGATTTTGTGTACAAAAAAAACAGAACCATCGATTTCTCAATGATTCCGCTTCTCAATTACGTGTGTTAGAGGATTCGAACCCCCGGCCTTTTGGTCCGTAGCCAAACGCTCTATCCAGCTGAGCTAAACACACATTTATTACTTGTGAAGTATTTGTCCCTCACAACAATGGATATTCTACACGATACCTGTGGTTTTGTCAACACCTTTTTGAAATTTTTTTAAAATATTTTTTTATAGGTATTTTTTGCACGATTGGTACTATTTTAAAGACTCTATCAGAGCTCTCTAACTTCTTCCAGCATGACGGTGCCTCCCTATCTCCTGGCTTTCTTCGCCTGCCAGTTCAGCACTGCGCCAATCATATAAATAGCCGGGAACATCAGCATTCGGATCACGGAAGCCGGATCGAAATCTCCGAAGATCATAGTAACGATCACTTCTGCCACAACCTCTGCAATAAGAAGGCCTCCCATTCCCACACAAAGGCCTGCATTCTCCACCTTACCAGCCTGTTTCACACCAACCACGCCAGCTGCCAGATAGATTACTCCTGCCACCAGAACCATCACATTGCTTGCAACCAGCTGGCTGTAAGTCATACCGTTCTGATTCAGATATTCTACAACTGCGCTGTCACTACTGCCCTTCATAACCAGAGAAAGCATGTTTCCACTTCCAAATGCCAGCAGAACGCCAAGAAACAGAAGAAGCATGCCGCCAACCTTCAGGATTGTCTCTCCCGGTGCCTGTTTTTTTAACATAATCCAATACTCCTCATTTCGTAGAATTTTCAAAATATTACAAACACAGCCCCCGCTCCCAAAAATAAAAAGCCCGAAACAGAGTCCCAAAGGCTCTCTGTAAGTTTTCAAACAGCTTCTGACATCTTTTTAATAAAAATCACGGACAGACCTAAAACGTCTGTCCGCTAATTTCAAATTATCCGTAGTTCAAGAAACTATTTTCCTAGAGCATGTTTGAAAAAGGCTCTAGAGCGTCAAAGCACCTGCTTACGCATCCAGAAGAAACGCCTTATAAGCCTTCTTCGCCTCGTAAACATCCGCCTTGCTGGTAACCTCCCACGGTGCATGCATACTGAGAACAGAAACACCGCTGTCGATTACTTCCATACCATAAAGAGCTGCGATAAAAGCGATGGTTCCGCCGCCGCCTACATCAACCTTACCAAGCTCAGCTGTCTGGAAGCAAACCTTATGGTCGTCAAAAATTCTGCGGACTCTTGCCACATACTCTGCATTGGCATCATTGGAGCCGGATTTTCCACGGGCACCTGTAAACTTGTTGAGAACGATACCTCTTCCAAGATACGCAGAGTTCTTTTTCTCAAAAGCTTCTGCAAATGCAGGATCATAGCCGGCACTTACATCTGAGGAAAGCATGCTGGAATTCTTCAGAGCCTTTCTCAGTCTGAGATCTGAATACTGTCCCATTGCATCCAGGACCTCTGCTACACTGTTCTCAAAGAAATGGGACTGCATACCAGTTGCTCCCACGCTTCCGATCTCTTCCTTATCTACAAGGAGACAGCAGCTTGTACGCTTCGGTGCTTCCATCTCAAGAAGAGCCAGAAGGGAAGTATATGCGCAAACTCTGTCATCCTGTCCATAACCCGCGATCATGCTGCGGTCAAGACCACAGTCACGAGCCTTGCCAGCTGGAACGATCTCAAGCTCTGCGGAAAGGAAATCTTCTTCTTCCACACCGTATTTCTCGTTCAGAATACGAAGTATATTCTCCTTAACAGCCTCTTTCTTCTCGTCATCCGGAAGATCCTTCAGCGGCTGGCTTCCAATCAGGATATCCAGCTTCTCGCCCTCAACAGCCTCGGAAGCTTTCTTCGCCATCTGCTGTCCAGCAAGATGGATCAGAAGATCTGTAATGTAAAGAACCGGATCATCCTCATCCTCGCCGACGGTTACATTTACAACAGTGCCATCCTTCTTCACAATTACGCCATGCATTGCCATTGGAAGAGCAACCCACTGATATTTCTTCACTCCACCGTAGTAATGAGTGTCAAGATAAGCCAGATCCGTATCCTCATATAACGGATTCTGTTTAATATCCAGTCTCGGAGAATCAATGTGCGCACAAAGGATATTCATACCCTGTGCCAGATCCTCCTCTCCAATATGGTACAGGGCAATGATCTTCTGCATTCCAACCTGGTAAACTTTATCTCCTGCTTTCAGATCTTCGCCATTTTTCACCTTTTCTTCAAGGGAAACATAGCCTGCTTCCTCAGCCTCTTTCACAATCTGAGTGATACATTCACGTTCTGTCTTTCCTACATTTAAGAAATGACGATATTTCTTTGCCACAGTTTCCAGATCCTGCATATCAGCATCTGAATATGTGAGCCATGCGTTTGGACGTTCCATAATCTATATCCACCTTTCTCCTGTTTTCATTTTACACAGGGAAAATAATCCCTGTGTTTTCCTCATCCAAAATTCATTATAGCGTATAACTAGGTAAAAAGCTACCGGCAAATAGGTTTTCTTGCACAAATCTTTTGCCGCGCATTCCAACACTTTGCACTGCCTTTTTTGATATGGCCAAATCCGGTTCAAGGTCTCCTGTATCGGTTAAAACAAGCATATACTTCCTGTCGTCTTGGCACTGCATAGCCGCAGGAAGTATAGCCTTCTGACAGAAAAGACAGCCCTTCTTTTTCCAATTTACTGCAAAGCAGCTCCACAATTTCCGGCAGTGTTCTTTTCCCATCAATCAGCTTTTCCACTGCATATTTCAGCAACGCACCTAAAGCTCCTGTCTGCTCACTGTCGATCAGCTGTTCCACATATCGCAGATCCACCTCCTGTTTTCCAATGGAAAACCATCTCTGCCATGTACCTTTACTTTCAGCCTTTCCGGCTTATCCTGCGCCTTAGAATGACCATAATAATCCTTCTTGGAACCATTCAACGGCATATTTTTTGACATGATGCGATGGCTTTGTGGTACTTTAAATCCAGCTGCCGTATTCTCATTTAAAGGATAATCCCTGCAAAGTTCCCGGACTTTTTCTGTGATATCTACCGGTATATAATTGTCCATCTGGATCACGGAATCTGCAATATGGAAAAAAGCCCCGGAGCTTCCGGCAACCAGAATTGTGGAAATCCCCTCCTTTTCATACAGATCCCGGGCGCGTTCCAGGAATGGGGTGATCGGCTCTTTTTCCCGGCTGATCACATGCTGCATAAAGGCGTCGCGCACCATAAAATTAGTAGCAGATGTATCTTCATCCAACAGAAATACCTTGCTTCCAGCCTCTATTCCCTCCACGATTCCTGCTGCCTGGGAAGTACTTCCGCTGGCATCTTCCGTAGAAAAACAGGTGGTATCTTTTTTATTGGGAAGGTCATTTATAAACAGAGAAATATCCACATCTTTCACAAATCTGCCATCCTCAGAACGCAGCTTCTGGGCTGTGGAATCCGTGATCACATATTCTCTTCCATCTCCCTGAATGTGGTTATACACGCCCAGTTCCAATGCATTCAGAAGGGTAGATTTGCCGTGATAACCACCACCAACGATCAACGTGATTCCCTTAGGAATTCCCATTCCGGTTATTTTTCCCTTATGGGGAAGCGCCATAGTCACCCGAAGACTTTCCGGCGAAGAAAATGTCACGCTCCCTTTCATCGGCTTAGATGAAATACCACTCTCTCTTGGCAGAATCGCGCCGTCATTTACAAAAGCAACCAGGGAACGCTTCTTTAATTCTTCCCTGATATACGCCTGATCTTCTGCCAGGAAAATAGTATTTTCCAGATCTTTTCCACTTAAATTTCTGTATACAAATGCTTTTTCCACACAAACCGGGAGAAATTCAAAGAATATTTTCTCCAGTTCTCCCGCATTTATAGTACGTCCATTTGCCGGAAATCCTACAAAAAACCGCACGGTAATCCCCTGCTCTGTAATCTCACAGGCCGTTCGCTCCAGCACCTCCTGACCGCATCCGGTCACGGAAATAAGTCCGCTTTTTCCAGAGCCTTTTGCCCGAAAAGTATAGCGGTTCACCTGCTGTTCAAACTGTCTGGTAAGATAGTCTGCCAGAGTAATTCTGGTCAGTTTATCTTTATAATATTCCGCTGGAAATCCAGCTTCTCTGTGGGAAATTTTCACACTGATATGGGACGGTGACGCAAATGGATCGCCCTGTACATGCTCAATTGACAAAACATATTTCTTAAACTGATATGCCCCTTTCAGGGATTTATAGGCAGGATAGCTCTTCCGATTGATGGAATGAAGCATGTCCTGCAGCTGATTTGATGACTGCATAAGTACCTCCATTGTCTATAATAACATTGTCAAGCAACGATATCACGCTCTAACTCTTCGCCGCATTCAGTAATAATACTAATTTTTCCCACAACGTAAAACCACCGCCCAGTCAGCGTTCTTGCCAACAGACGGTGGTTTATTTATACATTTTTAGGGAAAGGAAAGAGTTTTTCTTAAGAGTTCTTTCTCTTAAGATGTATATATCATATCGCATAATTGTGAAAAGCATTTGTCCAAATTATAATTTTTTTCTAAAATTTCTAAAATGAAAATAACTAATTCGTAACTGGCATCACAATTCCATCCCTGTTCTTCCCATTGTGTCCTGTTTTCAGATCATAACGTTTCATTATCTTCTGAAAGTCAGAACATAACTCTTACCATCCGTTAATACTATGAAGATTACTGTTCACGCCCTTCACAACAACACACTTCTCAATGCACAATGTCAGTCGTGTCTCTGATCCTTATTTCCATACGCTTCGCAAAATCTTGCTGCAAATGCCGGCGGCTCATTGTTGGCATAAAGGTGGGAAATATCGCCGAAGGAGCTCATGCGGAAAGCTGCGATTCCCTGACGGCGTTCTTCTGTGGTCAAGGTTGTCACAGAGGATGGAGCAGCCACGCAGCCATGCCAAAGTACCATCGGAGAGATATTCAGCAGATGGCTGAGAAGTACACACTCCAATCCAAAATGACAGAAGAAAATAATCGTGTCGTTATTTTCTTCATTTACTTTATAATAGTGACCTTTCCTCTCATATCCATGCTTCGCGAGAAGCTTGTCAAACTCCCCAATCACATGGTCATACTCTTCTTTCACATGCCCTTCCTGCATAGCCTCATTCTCAAACCAGTGGTCATACTGGAAAAAGCGCTCGTCTGCCATCCAGTCCTGTGGAAGCCAGTCCCATGCAATAATCTTCTTATCTTTCACATCCGGGCGCCAGATCTGACAGGGAAATTCCTTCAGCCATTCACACTCTGTGGCTGTTCTTCCCATCTTTTTCAAAGTCGGAGCCGCAGTATCCTTCGCTCTTCCAAGGGGGGATACATAGAAAGCTTTTACATCTAATTTGGAAAGCTTCTGTGAAAGATACTCCACCTCTTTCCAGCCTTTTTCCGTAAGGGAATCTATATCATAATCCGGGTCACCATGGCGTACAATTAATAATTTCATAATGTCACTCCTCGTTATTTCGCTTTTGAATCACTAATAATTTCAAGCTGTTTCTTATTTCATTGAACAATAACGATTTTAGCATATCTTCACAGATAATTCACCATATTTCTTACCGTCATTTCTTTACAATTTTTATGAAAGAAGTATATAATAATACTATATCAACGGGTCTTTTGACGCTCATATCTTATATGAATTCAAACAGACGCTGATCGGATCATACTTTAATAAATACAAGAACTAAGTGGACGCAATAACCACTTTCAGATTACATTTTATCCCTCAATATAACTCAATTTACGATTTCAAGCGAGGTACCCACATGAAAAAACTTGCCATCATTTTCCCAGGTGTCGGTTATACCTGCACCAAGCCCCTTCTCTATTATACTGCTTCCATGGCTGCTGAGCGTGGTTATGAAATCATCCGCCTTGACTATGGTCAGGACATTCATACCTTCCACGGCCGCACTCCAGCAGAACTGGAACCTATCATAAAACTGGCAATAAAAAGAACGCTTCCCCAGTTGGAAAACGTTCCTTTTTCTAAATACGATGATATAATTTTTATTTCCAAAAGCATCGGCACCACAATTGCCTGCCAGCTTGAAACAGCCCTGCAGCTGAAGGGAAAAGTCCATCAATTTCTTATGACTCCAATTCCTTCTACCCTCCGTTATCTCTCCGATATCAACGGGCTCTTCTTCGCCGGAACCGCTGATCCATACATGCCGGAGTCCAAGATACGCGCTGCTGCAAGAAACTTCCCCGATAAAACCGGCGGGATTTTCGAGGGCTGCAACCACTCCCTGGAGCAAAAAGGCGACACTTTAGATGCGCTGAAGAATGTCAGACTGATTGTAGAATGTCTGGATAAAATGCTAGTCTGATTTTTGTTTTCTATTAACAGGGAAGAAGCACTTCCCTGTTTGTTCCATAAAAGATATTATTATGTCCAATTAATCTGTCTAAAATTTCTTCCATCCGTTTCCAGTTATTATTTACATCAAACTCATAGCTGTGTCCCCATATGTAAAATAACTGCTTTTCTTCACTTTTTTCTTTTAAAAATTTCTCCAGAAGTTCCCATATATTTTCGTCAGCATGATGACAAGTTGGTTTAAATATCAATAAATTCTTTTGTAATTTAAATGCTCCGGAAGACACAACTGACCGTGCATATTGAATTTTACATTTTTTCAGTATCTGAACCACTTCATCATTATATGTTCCATAAGGATACGCCATACCGGTAATCTGGCAGTCAAACATCCGTTCCAGATTTTGTTTATCCAGGAAAACTTCATTATATACAGTGTCTTTATCAAGCTTTGTTAAATCTTGATGAGTCAATGTATGAACCGCGATTTCATGACCCTTATACAATTCTTTTAATCCTTCTGCATTCATATGATGCACTCTTACATTACCAAAGTCATAATGGCTGGCATATGTCTGCATTCCACTGTTTATATTGAATGTTGCTTTTACATGATAATAGTTGAACATGTCTACCAGTCTCCTGTCCTGGCAAACTCCATCATCATAGCTAAATGTTACTGCCTTTTGTTTCCCATCCCACATATATTCTGTAGCCTCGTTTCATATCCTTCAAGCTGCATGCTCCAAACGGCTCCTTCACATACAATCTTTGTTGTTTGTTTCTCTCCTGAATTATTAATAACAACTAATTTTTGTGCGTCTGGATAATAGGCACATTCCACATGCAGATTATCTGTAATGCATTCTGCCTGTTCTTCCCGTCCAGCCTCTAATATCAATTGCAACAATAATCTGGTACTTTCCTCTGAAAAAGCAAATCCCGTCATATAAATTCCACTTCCTTTTCCAAACTGGTGTCTGGTAATACCCGGATACCCACCTGCAGCCTCTGCCAATACCTCTGTTTTTTTATCTGTCAGGTATATATGTTCCATTACTGGCCATTCCAGTATATCTAATATATGATTTTGTGGTGCTTTTACTTCATACTCCCATTTTCCATGACATACCCTTGCCCCATTATCTTCATCTACGCCCAGTACCTGTGCCAATCTGAAAAACGTATCATATCCACTGGTTGCTGATGGCTCGCCAATTCCAATAAAACAGCCCCCTTCATATACCCACTTTGTAATTGCCTCAACAACTTTCACGTCTTTCCAGTTATCACCGCCACTCCATGCGTCACCCGCTTTTCCTGCATTAATAATGACTTTGTATCTGGATAAATCTCCGCTTCTGGCTGTCTCAAAATCAATAAAATCAACATCCACAGGCAAACCTGAAAGCGCCTCATTTATATGAATCAAATTATGCATATATGTTTCATGAAAATGTCCAGACAAAGTCCATGAACGCAATTTGCCCCAACAATGTAAAACCGCTACTTTGGTTTTCAAAGTCCAAGGCTTTCCTTTTCATGAAAAGACTTCAACATGCGAAATTCATCTGCAACTTTTTCAATGTAATCGCAAAAATCCGGATAATTCTCCGTAAGATGTAAATATCCGCCTAATCCAATTCTTTGAATCGGTTCACGCAACAATGCACGCCTTACATTTCTCCAATACTGCATTGCATCCCTTGTAGGATTTCCTCCTTCTGTAAATGTAGGTGCTCCTCCAAGCCCCACCGGGAAAAGATAAGGATGAAGCCTGAGTTCATGAACTTCTGTATCTACACCTGCACAAAGACGTGCTTCATACCCGGAAAATACGCATTTAATAATCCCATCAAAACCAAATTCATAAAATCTGTCATTATATGGTTCAATTCCAACCCAGCTGTCATCGTAAAATACGTAAGCCTTTTTTCCATATTCATGCACAATATCTATTAGTTTTTTTCCAAATGAAATTACAAAATCATTAATAAATTCCATCCAGTCTTTTTTTGCTTTTGTTGGCGGCATATGGGTTACCCGATATTTCCCCTGATTCACAAAATCCTCTGCGGTAAGTGCATATCCATATTTCTGTTCGAAATTGTGTAAAGCAAGAGGACTCACTGTAAAATCGTAGGAGCCCCAGTCTGTAAATAAATTTCGTTTTCTGGCATCGCTTCCCCAAATCCAGACAAAATTATAAAACATAGAGGTAAAACGAACCACTGTAGTTGCAGGATGTTCTTCGCACCATTCTTTCATCCAATTAATTAAATAAACCTGTGTTTCAGCGTATACAGGATCTATCGGTATAAGATGCTCTTTATCCCAGTTATTGGTAATATGATTATACATGGAAATTTCTTCCCAACTTCGATATGCCAGAAAGCTGACTGTATATTTGTGCCATAATACACAGTTTTCAATCCTGACAACACCTTTTTTCTTATCATAGCTCCAGTTTTCTTTATTTACTTCCCTGTCAGTTGTGCGGTCATACACCTGCCAGTAACCCAAAGCTTCTGCACTGTCATTAATTTTAAACTGCTCCTGAAAAAACTCTTTTAAAAGCTCTAGTTCCAGACAATGCTCAACTGCAATTTTCGGTTCTGTGACAAGAAAAGTCTGCTGCAATTTATCCAAATTTTCCATAGCCCAGGGATTATGACCGCGGATGATACAAATAGTAGAATAAATACCATATCCTGCCTCCGTTATCTCCAGAGACAGTTCTGTCCCATCAGAATCCCTTATTACGTCTGCTCCCCATTTTTTTGCAAGTTCTAAGGTCAATTTTTCATAACCAGCCTCGCCAGGCAAGGTAAAGCCACCTTTATTTTCTAACTCATTCATAATTTTTTCCCGCTTTCAAGTAGTAGTACAACGCCCAGTCCTGATCATTTGCCCATGGATCCGCATACTGGCATCTTACCTTATTAACCATAAAAGGATATACATATGCGCAGCTTGCACTTCCGTCACTATTTATCATACTTAGTACACCTCGCAATGAATTTTCCGCCTTTACACCATATGATCTCTCACCGGTTATTTTTTCATATTCCCGAAAAGCAACACCACTTAAGGAACTCCAGTAATGTGGAAATGTATCTCCAAGATTTTTGTACTTTCCAAACCAATATCCATCCCAATGACGAACCGCATTTTCATACATATGAAAATCTGGCTGATGTCCATTAAACAGCACCAGTACAGCTAATTGTTTCTTTCCTTCTTCCAGATATAATATTTTTCCTGTAAGTTCGTATAACTGAAAAAGATAATTTACTGCAGGGGCAACAATACTCTGCTCATATTTTACTTCATGCGGTGGATAACATAATCCGTTTTTTATAAGCATTTCGCCATGTGTTTCATAGTATCTCAGAAGTTCCTCTGCCTCTCTTTCCATACCGCCCGATTTCAACAAATTCACAGATTCCAGCATAGGGATTCCAATTGCATAGAATGAAGCTCCGTCTTGTGCATAATAAGATTTCATAATTTTATACATATTTTTAAGATCAGCAACCTCATTATACAATCTGTATCTTTCCATAAAAAAAATTGCAAGCCATGGATAATTGTACAAACGGTTCCAGGTATTATCTCTTCCTGCATCATTGTATACAATACCTGTATTCTCATCGTAGAGCTCTCTGTATATATATTCGGTATATTTCTGCAGTGCTTTTTCCACTTTCATATCTTTATTTTTCTGCAGCCAGAGCGCCAGAAGTGCCCCCATTCCCACTCTTTCCCTGCCACCGTTATGATCGTATTCTTTTTCATAAACCAATCGCTTATCTTCATTATCATAAGTGAGAAATGCACCATCTAAAAGGCTTCCATCGCGAAAATACTGCTGTTTTTCAACAATAAATCTGCATCTTTTTTCTGCAAGCTTCTCCACCCTTGGTAATACCAGAATAACCGCAGATGTACTGTATTCTTCTCCCTTTATGAAGAACTCTTTTTCACCCTGACTTACAGAATCCATTTTAATTCTATAATCTATGCAATTACCGCTTTCTGTTTTTTCAGTTGAAATTTTTTCACCTGCAAGAGTGACTTTGATTTCTTTTTCATGCCAGATTGCTTTATCTGCTTTTATATGAAAGCTTAAGTTCTCGCCCTCAAAATAAATTCCATGTTCCAACTGTATCAACAGCTGCCCTTCCTGATGAAGCAATTTTTCTTCAAAATCCCTTTGATCGTCATACCAGAAAAGATCCCATTGGATTACGGTCATTTCTCCCGGTTTTAAATTGTTTATTTTAGGATTTAATATAATGATTCCCCGGTCATTGCTAAGTTCTTTTTCATTTCTTATAATGCTGTAACATTCTATTTTTCCCTCTTTCAGAACCAACCCAAGATTTGGATTTTCTCCTCCCATTCTGATCCCTGCAATATAACTTTGACTTTCACCACACCGAATATGTGCATGACAGCGCTCTTTCATACAGATTTCAGAAGCCGTATAATTATCCGGAAATGGCACTGCAATACCTATTCCACCTTTTTGAGGAAAATACTCACAATCCCTATTATTAAAAAAAATATATTTTTCAGTTATCTTTCCGTCTTCAGATATTGTTCTTTCTATTCTTCCTACAATTCCATCCGGAAGAAACATTTCTCCCCAGTTTTTACCTATGGCAACCCAGTTCATTTTATATTTGTCATTTTGGTTTACAATACTTTCCAGCTGATGATTTTCATTTTCTTTAACAATAAACTCCATACCCAAACCTCCGTATATCATCCTTTTACAGATCCCGCCATTACACCACTGATAATATATTTCTGCATAAATATATAGAAAACCAGCAGCGGCAATATACCTAATACCATCATTGGAAACAGACTAGTCCAGTCTGTAGAAAACTGACCGATATTGCGATATACTTCCTGTAAAATAACATCTTTTTCTCTTTTCTGTATAAAATACAACGGTCCCATAAAATCATTCCATACATTTAAAGTATTTAAAATTACGATTGTAGCAATCATCGGCTTCAGCAATGGAAGCACAATTGTACCAAAAATTCTGAATACTCCTGCACCATCAATTCTGGCAGCTTCTTCCAGTTCTATAGGAACTGAAGAAATGGAATTTTTCATTAAAAAAGTAGCAAATGGAATATTGATAGCAATATCAATAAAAATAACTGCTGTCAGCGTATTCATTAAATCCAGGCTTCTTACCAGCTTGTACAGACCAAGAACTGCCATCTGGTATGGAAACATCATTCCGGAAAGAATTACCAGAAAAATAATTTTTGTAATTTTACTTTTCTCTTTGCGGTTTAAAACATATCCACACATAGTACTGCACATTACAATGCCAAATACAGCACATATTGTAATAAAAAGAGTATTTCCAAATGCTCTTGGATACTGCATTTTTTCAAATGCATTGATATATGGTGTAATATCCCAGAAAGACGGAAGTGCCATCGGCTTTGCAGCCGCTTCAGTTCCTGATTTAAACGTAGTAACAAGCAGATAATAAATAGGAGTTAAAACAATAAACGTGATAATTAGCAAATAAACATGCTTCAAAATCTCCATAATATTTTTTTTCGTTTTCATCAGTTTAAATACTCCTCCCATTTTTTAAATATTCCAAGCATTACAGCGGAAACAACCATTGTCATCAACAGAAATACAATTCCAAAAGCTGATGCATAACCGAAATTTCCATCTGAAAATTTTGAGTACATTAATGTCAGAATAGTTTCTGTCTGATGTGCCGGACCTCCGTTTGTAGTTGACAAGACAAGATCAAATACTTTCAGTCCTGAGATCGTGCTTGTTACAAAATTAATTTTTATGGCAGGTGCAAGCCTGGTAATGTAATATGCCAAAACTGCTGCCAACTGTTAGCTCCATCCACAGAAGCAGCTTCATAAAGATCTCCACTAATACTTTGCAAACTTCCTATGTAAATTACCATAGACCATCCAAACCACTGCCACACTGAAATTGCAATTATGGAAAATATAGCGATTTTTCCATTTCCGAGAAAGTTGATTTTTTCAAATCCCAGTTTCAAAAGCACCTGGTTTATCAAACCATAATCACTTGCAGACAGGATATATTTCCAAAGATATCCAACAACCAAGGTGCTTAATACTGCGGGTGCAAAAAAGATTCCTCGGTAAATTGTTCTTCCTCTTAATTTGGAATTCAGAAGCACTGATACAGGAAGAGAAATTAAACTTTGAATGGATACTGTAAGGATTGCAAATACCAGGGTATTCTTTAATCCTTTCAAAATAATTCCATCTGCCAAAAGCTGTTTATAATTTTTCAATCCTGAAAAAACGATATCCGGCGAAAAATTAGTCCAGTTATAAAAACTGTATTTTGTAGTAAAAATAAGCGGAATGATAAAAAAAACAGAAAATATAGAAACCGCAGGTATTGCCATGAAAATATATGGCAGATTTCGTTTTACATGATTGGCATTCATACTCTCCTTGCCCTCCTTCTTTTTATGTTTCTATTATAAATTTGATCTTTTTCTCTATAAATCCAAAAAAATTTATATGACTATCGTTTTTTTTATATCCCATTTACTTTTGTTAATTCTATTGATAACATTAACCTCTATTGCACAAAAACAGATCCTGCAAAAAGCTCATTTGCTAAATGCAGGATCGGTTTAATAAATTATGGATAATTTTAAATTTGTTAAATGATTACAATTTACTCATATCTGATTGAATCAGCTTTTGTATCAATAGCTTTCACAAGATCGTCTCCACTGATATCTCCGGAAATAACACCCTGAAGCTGGGCAGTAAACTCATCAAACAAGGACTGACTTGGAAGATTTACACTCCATCTGTCAGATGGGAATGCAATATTTCCATTGTTAATAATATCTGCAACATATTCATACTCTTCCGGCATCTGAGCCTCAACTCCGCTTCTATAGCTGGTTCCGCCAACATTTGCATCAGCAAATGCCTGCTGAACTTCAACAGAAGCCAGTGCTGTTAGAGCAGCTTCTGCACCATCGTGATTTTCCGTATTTACATTAATACCAAAGCATGCAGCTGGTCCGCCTAAAACATATTCATTTTCTCCTGTTTCGCTAAGCTGCGGAAGCATTTTAAAATTAACTCCGGATTCTTTCAGCTCTGTATACTGCCATGGACCGCCATGAAGAAATGCCACTTCTCCATTTTTAAAACTGTTCAGCATTTCCTGGCAGGAAATTCCCAGCGACTCAGAAGCAATCAGGCCTTTTTCAACTAATGTACACCATTTATTAACACAATCGTTAATATGTCCGTCCATAGTTACTTCGCCCATTGCAAATTTGGTATCAAAATCTGTTCCATCAGGGTTTGCTTCTTCATTGTTGTGATAATAAGAATTTTCCAGATACCCCAGTAAGCTGGATGTTGCAGTTGAGTCATCCGCAATCCCAAAACCATATGCAGTATAGCCTTTTTCATTAATAGTCTCGCAAGCAGCTACAAACTCATCAAATGTTTTGGGAATTTCCACCCCACATTCCTCAAGGATCGAAGCATTACACCAAATTCCGGAAAACCATCCATAGGAAGGAATTCCATAAATTTTTCCATCAGCACTGCAAAGTGACATTCCAGCCTCATTAAACTCTTTTACAAAATCATAATCTGAAATGTCTTCCACGTTACCAGCTTTGATTTCGGCTGGATAGTTTGTTCCATCCATAATAATGTCCGGGCCTTCTCCAGATGCAAGCTGTGTGCTAAGTACATTATTGTAATCAGTATTTGCAACATATGTGTACTCAATCACATACTTCCCATCCATCTGCTCATTTACCTTTTCCAGAATAGGATTCATATCATCCTCATCATACCATCCCATCAAGGTTACCGTCTCTGCATCATCCGCCATAACCAGATTGGAACCGCCTCCAACTACCATTACTGATACAGTGCATGCTGTAAGAAACATGCTAATCACTTTCTTTTTCATTTTTTTGCTACCCCTTTCGTTTATTTTTAAGTTGCTTTAAGTATAACGTTCACAGGATACGAAAAAAATAACAAAAAACTTATCTCATTATCAAATTTTTAAGATTTATATCCTATACTTTTCGTTCCAGTGTAATAAAATCTCTTCGTAATTTGATTATAGAGGTAGTTCCTCCCGGACCTGCAAAAATTTCCACACCGTATCCTTCCCCACACAGAATACGAATTCTCTTGTCAACATTGCTTACCCCATAACCAAATTCTTCATGGGACATTTTTCCCTGACCAATTTTTTCATACAACTCAAGTCCATTATCCCTGACAGTCATATAGAGTTCATTATTTTCTGCATAAATCTCAATGGATATTTTTCCTCTTTTTTCTCTCATGCAGTCAATGCCATGCTCAATTGCATTTTCCACCAGAGGCTGCAAAATAAAAATTGGAACCATCTGATTTAAAAGCGAGGGCTCAATTTTATACTCAACATCGAAGCCTTCATCGTGCGCCATAAGCTGCAGTTTCACATAGGCCTTTATATTTTCCACTTCTACATTCAAATGGTCTACGTTTATGCCCTTGTTAAGAGCAGTCCTGTAAAAAGTACCCAGTTCCGTAGTTATCTCGTAGATTCTGTCTTCTCCTTTTTCAATGGCTATCCAATTAATTGCGGAAAGATTGTTATAAAGAAAATGCGGGTTAATCTTTGACTGAAGCAGATCCAGTTCCAGGCTTTTTTTATCCAGTTTCGACTTATACACTTCATTAATAAGCGTTTGTATTTTCCGTAGCATTTTATTAATATTTTCCGCCAGCTCTCCAATTTCATCCTGGGAACTTTCTGCTATCTGAATCTCAAAATTTCCATCTTTTACTTTCTTTACCTGGTCAATAATCTGATACAAATAGTGCAGCAAAGATCTGGCACTTTTATTAACTCCTATAAATCCAAGCAGCAACAGTAAAACTACAATTACAACAGAACCAATGATTCTTGGATGAAAAGCACTTGAGAAATAAGAAGCATCAATTCTGTAAATAATTTTCCAACCGGTGTCATTTAGATTTCTTTCCTCTTCATAGCCAGCACTGTTTTCATTAACTTCCCCCTCATTATTGTATTCTAACAACACAGCTGAACCATTTTTCACCTGGATGTCCACTGGCATTTCCGAGAACATGGATATACTGTCAGAAAAAACTTTTTCCTTTACTTCTGCTCTGAGAACGCCATATACCCGATTTGGAAGGCTCATGGCAATTCTGCGTGTTATAAAATATTTTCCATTTTCATTCCACCACAAAGTATCTGCGCTATTCCAACTCGCTTCATACCAACTGTTATCTTCCAGATCGGAAGCTTTTTTGAATACTGCATCATTGTTAGAAATCCTTTTATCGGAATAAACCTCCATCTTTGAAAAATAGCTGTTGGAAAGCCAGGCGTTATAAATCAGGTTATTTACATTTGAAGTCATCTGAATGCGTTTCTTATACTCAGAATCATCTAAGCTGAGAAATTCCCTTAGTACACTGTTGCAGGTCACATATAATACGGATTTTTCGCACATCTTTATCTGATTCTCAATATTCAGGTGGTTCCGCTCAATGTTTTCTTTCGCTTCCAGAAGCTGCTGCTCCTTGATAAAATTTGTAGATGAGTACAATACAAATATCTCCAGAACCAGCACAGGAAGCATAACTAACAGCGTGTAAATGATCCTTACTTTATTCAAAAATGATTGTTTGTTGATTCTTTTTGCTATCCTATTCACCATTTTGCACCCTTTCCCTGTACTGCACCGGACTGCAGCCTTCATGATTTCGGAAAATAGAAATGTAGTAAGACACATTCAGGTATCCTACCCTCTCCGCCACATCACTTACTTTCATATTTGTCTGACGCAAAAGTTCTTTTGACTTTTCAACACGATACCAGGTAATAAATTTTACCAGATTTTTTCCAGTTTCCATTTTATATAAAGTACTTAGATAGGCAGAGGATACCTGCAGCTGCTCTGCGATATACGATACATTTAAATCACTTTCACTGTATTTTTCATAAACCAGTTCTTTTGCCATGCGGACCAGGCGGTTTTCTTTTACCTCTTCTTTTTTCTCTTCCTGCATTCTATCCAGAACGTTTTCGATTATCTTATTTACCTCTTCCAGTGTCCTTGCCTGATATATTTTCTGAATACATGGTACCATGTCCACATTAGAGTCTGTGTACTCACTGATCTGCTTCATCGCATCCGTAAAAGTATATTTTACATAAATTGAACTAAAGCCAGTCTGCTTCATTATATAGGCAAATACTTTCACAAATTCCTTCTTTATTCCGGAATAATCCTGCATTCTGGCGCAGTTAAATATCCTTTCAAAATACAGGGAAAGCATGTCATTTTCCTTTTTTAGAAAATAATCTTCATCATGAACCAATACCATACTTTTGGATACAAAAAACTGATAGTCAAGCTGGTCTTTCAATTCTGTATATTCTTTTTTCAGTTCTGTAAGACTTTCGGTCTTTTTTCCCAATATAACAAAAATATTTACCTGATATTTTTTCTGGGATTTTTCGATCAATATCTCACATTCTTTTTTCGTTTCTGCTGTCCGATAAAAATCTCTTTCCCGGATCAATAACACTACGATCTGGTTATCTGTGTTTGTAATGATCACAGTTTCTTTTCCAAAATATTCCCTGATATCTTTCAGGTACTCTTCCCATTCAATAGAAAACAAATTAGAATAACAGGAAATAATTACAGGTATACAGATTTTTTCCTGCACAACACTGGTGAATTCATTTTCCAGAGTTTCCCAATGATTTAAAGTTCCCTCTTCCAGTTCTTCAGACTCCAGATAATTAAGCAGATTCCAGCTCAGTTTTTGCTGTGCGGCCTCTTCCTTCGCCTGTATGATATCATTTCTATTTTTCTTTTCGATCTCTTTTTCCTGGCAGATTTCTATGATCTTTTCAAAAAGAGCCTTAAACGCATCCAGTTTAACTGGCTTCAAAAGATATTCCTGTACCCCTAATGAAATGGCATTCTGTGCATATTCAAATTCACCATATGCACTGTAATAATGCATATTGGATTCAGCCCTCTTTTCTGCGTTTCACGTATAAGCTGGATTCCATCCATATAGGGCATTTTTATGTCTGTGAGCAGAATGTCAAAATAATTTTTTTCCATTATTTTCAGCGCATCTTCTCCGTTTTGCGCAAATGCTGTTCTTAATGGAAACCCAAACCTTTTTAATAAAAGCGCAATTCCTTCCCGCTCTTTCTTTTCATCATCCACAATCAAAATATTGTACATAAACTCACCCCTCCATACATATATTTACTCAACTTTATTTCATCATAAAAGAAGCTTTATGTAAATACCGAAAAAATTACCTGAGTATCAATTTTTTATACTACGATACAAAACTTCTAATACACAAAAGAGTTACTATTTCCGCAAGTATCCCTGCACGCAGGTGATATCATGCTTATAGTAACTCTTTTATCTTTATAACAATATTTGCATTTTAATCCGCTAAAGTTATAGTTCACTTATTTCACTTTTACAAACTTCCACTTATTGCAGCAGTTCCATTCAGCATTCCCATCCCCTGCAGTAAGCTTATAGTATCCCTTATCCCAGCTGCATAAGCAAGATCTGAATATCTCTCGTCCCGGGTCTGCAGACAGGCGATGTAATCATCGATCACACGCTTTACAGTGTGGGATAATTGCAGCTGATCATATCGTTCCTCCAGATACTTCAGATCCTCATTGTCCTGTCTGATGTAGGAATCATTTTCATCCACCCGCTGCTGCTCCATCACCATTTTCTCAATGTTCTGAAGCATAATCATTTTTGTTGTCATTTTCATTATTGTTTTCCTCCTGATATGTACTTATAGATCACGGTTCATTGGTAACGTTTTCCCGAATCACACAAGCTGTTCTTCTGTGATTCCAAGCTATTTAGGGTTACAATTTAAGCAGTGATAAAAAATCCATTTTTCTCACACTTACCGTCATTATTCTACGTTTTATATCAAAATTTTGCAACAAAAATCGTCCGACAACTTTCCCTATAATTCGACAAAAGTGCTACTGTTCACTGATAACGTTCCGCGAGGTGTTTTTTGTGAACAAAGCTCTCAGAAAACCCGAGAATTAAGTTTGCGCAGCAAACGCTACTTCTTGTGCTTGTCACAAGAAGGTTCGTCTTTCTGCGCATCGCGAAGCGTGTTACTGGTCGCGAAGTGAACAGTAAAACAAAAGCGGCTGGAAAAGCGTGTATTTACACGCTCTAAGCTACGCCCTAAATAAATCTCACCGTTTAAAGTCCAAGAGTATCGTTTACAAGAATAACATGTATTCTATCTTTATGACGAGAATATCTTGTAATCAGAAACTGACAGCAAATCGTATCCGGAGATTTACAGTCAAAACATTTCCCTGCGGTTTTGCAAGGTGTCTTCACCTCAAATCTCTGTGCATTCGCCGGAGCTGCCACATTTCTTGCCCGCTTCATAGCTGCATCAAGATCTGAACAGACCTTATTCATTCCCACAATAAAAACCACCTTCTTCGGTCCCTGGGCAATACAGGAAACCCGATTGGAATTTCCATCAATGTTTACCATAACACCGTCACTGGTAATGGCATTTGCACTGGAAAGAAATACATCCGCATCATACGCTGCCATCAGGCTTTCTCTTGGTGACATTTTCGCGCGATTAATATAATTATAATTTCCATCCTCCAATGCCTTGATCAGTCCAATCTCATGAGCACTTGTGCAGCCACCCATGGCAATACTGCTGCCCTCCGGGATCAGTTCCAGTGCCTGCTTTACAGCAGCTTCTCTGTCTGCGGCGTAATAGCCTGACATATTGCGGGATTCCAGACCTTTGATCACATTTTGAGCCAATACTTCATTTCTTTTTTGCATATTAATATCCATTGCTTGCTCCTCCTGACATTGTTTTAGTATAAATTATAAGCCAAATTTCATTCTTTATCAACTTTCGACTTGACTCATTTTATATTTCGCCAGAGCGTAGTAAAAAAATATATTGTCATTTTTTCAGAAAATTTATTTTAATTTTAAACTTCTGTGATATAATGCCTTATTATAGAAATTTCAACGGATAAAACGAGGTAAACCTGGTGAAGAAAAAAACACTTGTGCCTCTTATCATTTTTTTACTGGGCATATGCCTTGTTGGTTTCATTGTATACAAAACAGACACCCACGAGAAGAACGAGAGACACATAACAGCACAATTAAACGCAACAACCTATGGGGAACGCATAAAAAATGAGATTGCGAGTGGAATTGAGATTACGGAAGCTCTAAAGCAGATCCTGATCAGTGAAAAAGGAGAAATCAATCAGTTTGACACGATTGCTGAAAATCTTATGTCTGATTCTATTGAGAGCGTGCAGCTTGCTCCGGATGGTGTTGTGACAGATATTTATCCGGCAGAGGGAAATGAAGCAGGTAAAATTGATCTGATTCATGATAAAGAGCGTGGAGAGATTTCCTGTTACGCAAGAGACAATCACACAGTCATTACACAAGGCCCCTTTGAATTGAAACAGGGAGGCTATGGAATTGCTGTACGCAATCCAGTTTATCTGACGGATACAAACAAACAAGAGGATTTCTGGGGATTTACCATTGTTATCCTACGCGTTCCTGATATTTTCTCAGACTCGATTTATGCTCTTTCAAATTTTGGATATGAATATAGAATTTCAAAGACGGCTTCTCCCTGGAGCGGCACCTATAAAGTTGTTTATCAGTCAGATGATCCGCTAACCCATCCAATTTCTTATGATTTTAAAATAGGCGCAGAGAGCTGGAGATTTGAAGTAACCCCCAAAAGCGGATGGCGAAATAATACACTTATAGCTGTAGTCACCGGATTTTTTCTTACCGTAATCCTGCTTCTGACAGTTCTTACCCGGGTATGGCTGGTGTCCAAAGAAAATAAAAACAGATTTCAGATACTGGCACACACGGATTCCCTTACCGGTATTAACAACCGCTATGGATTTGATGAAGCAGCAGAAAAAATCATTGCCCAAAATCCGAAAGCACATTTTGTGGCTGCACTTTTTGATATTGATGACTTTAAGTTTATTAATGATGTCTATGGGCACGCTTACGGAGACAGGGCTTTAAAAAGTCTGGCAGAGAGCATGAAAGCTTTTTTTCCACCGAATGTATTGCTTGGAAGAAACGGTGGGGACGAGTTCTGTATTCTTCTGCCTGATTATACCTTTGAAGAGGCAGACGCACAGCTGAATCAATTCACCAGACTGCCTAAGACCTTCTCTTACAAGGGAACAGAACATCACTTTTCTATTTCTCTTGGATATGCGGAATATCCGGCATTTGCCTCCAACCATTCACAGCTTATGCGCTGTGCAGATGCAGCCCTTTATGAAATAAAGCTTCATGGAAAAAACGGATGTATGGCTTACAGAGAAGGGCTTCAGTCAGGTGTCCGCAAACAGCTCGGATTTGCGCTTAAGGATGTCTCGGAGCATCTTCCGGGTGCATTTATCATATACAGAGCAGACAAAGAAGATGATGAGCTGTTCTATGCAAACCAGGAGTTTCTTCATATGACGGGATATAAAGATATGGACAAACTCTTTCGACTTACAAATAAAAGCTTTCATAACCTAATTCGGGAGGATGAGCAGAAACAGATAGAAACTAGCATCTGGGAACAGATTGACAGTGGTAATGAAAATGACTATATTCATTTTCATCTTCGAAAAGCTGACGGCTCTTACCTCTCTGTGCTTGACCATGGAAGAATCGTAGAAAGCCAGCAATACGGAAGAGTATTTTATGTATTGTTTATGGACTGGAAGGACATGCATATTCATTACGGTGATAAATTTTCCGGATAATAAAAAAATACTGTCTGGTAGAAATTTTTGCATTCTATAAACCTACGATTTCATCATCAATCTGAGAGGTTTACACAAAGTAATTTACACTCCGCCCTGTTGCATAAAATAATGCAGGTCTTGTTCAGACCTGCATTATTTTATGTGCTTTTCACACGTATTTCCCCTTCATTTTATCCGCTTTATCTTCCCAAAATCCGGTCCAGATTTTCCAGAATTACATCAACATTGATTGGTTATGCAATATGTCCATTCCTTCCTGCCTTGATTGCTTTTTTACAATCTTACTTATGTAAAAAAAACTGCTTCTATTATACGACTGCGCTACACTATGCACAAGAAAAACATTACTGCGCAATACTTATATCTGCCCATGCATATTTCTGATATAAAATGCAATCTGATAGGGCAGTCTCTCTTCCGGCGTTTTCAACTCATTTCCCAGAATTTTCCTGATATTTCCGATACGGTACAGCACCGTATTGCGATGCGTATACAATTCTGCTGCCACAGCCTGAATACTTCCATTATGCTTCAGATATGACTGAAGAGTTTCCACATAACCGGCATGATATCTTCTGTCGTATTCTTCCAATGCTGCCAGACATTCTGTTTCCATTTCCTTCAGTATTTCTTTATCTTTCACCATATAAAGCAGACGGAACAACCCGCAGTCATCAAACTTTACCACCTGCTTCTTTTGTGTCATCGCTATGTGTGCTGCTGCCTTCGCTCTCTGATAGCTTACCGAAAGCTGGGAAATATCCATACATCTGCTCCCGATTCCCACGCACAATTGCAGTCCAGGCATACGTCTTTTTCCTCTTTTTATGGCACCCTCTACAAGGCGGCACAAATACTCTTCCGAAAGCGCATTCGCTACCAGCACAAAATCAGAGTTGTAATAAAAAAAGCTTCCATTGTGAGTGATATCCTCCAGATATACCTGTATTCGATAAGACAGCTTTTTTCGCTCCACTGTGTCCATAGAGTCCAGCCCCTCACAAGTCATCAGCAGCACCTGAAAGCTTCCATCTACATCAAAATACTGTAATAAATCTTTTCTATATGCATCCTGATTATCCGGAGTCTCAATAGCTGCAATCAAGGCGGATGCGATCTGCTCATCTGTAGTATCCTGCAAAAATACATGAATACTGAAGTCTTTTATCATATCTGATAAATGCACTTCCCAGGGCACAGTCAGTAGCGGAAGGTCATTTTCATCACAGTATACTTTCAATTCTTCCGGCACCTCATAAATGTACTGTCCCACATTGATAACAAGCCCTGATGCATGATACCGGTTCAGCTGCTGTGCCAGATGCATCCAGTCTTCTTTTTCCGGAAAGCCAAGCCCGGTTGTCACTGCAAGCTCCTTTCCCCAGAAATTCTGTATGATCGTTGTATCCTCCAGAAGATGTACCCAGCTGATTGAATTGGACCATCCATTTTTTCCGGCCAGAAACTTCATTTCATATCTTGTTTCTGCTGTCAGCATCATATCCTGTATTGTAAAACTCATAAAACCTCCCTTTTTGTTACCCAAACCCATTCTGTAAAATGTTCAAATTTTTCCTTTATTATATCATATATTTTGTGTTGACAGCACATATTTTCCACTTAATTTTTAGAATCCGCCCTCATAGTTTTTCCTTAATTTTGTGCTAGAATATAAGTAACTTAAAAAACAAATTAAAGGAGGCGTGAATATGAAATTCGCAGATATACAAGTTCCCTGGATGCACTTCCCGTTCCAGAATGGATCATAGCAGAACGTTATATGTATTGTGACAATTTTATAAATGACTATACGAAGACTCGGCATTTTGATCTTCTGGCTTTTGTCAAACGTCTCTTTCGCAAATAATATGCACTTCTTTTCATAAAAAGGACATCCGTTTTTTCAGGATGTCCTTTCTTTTACTTTTTTCGGTAAATTCGAAGCATCAAAGGTGTCTCTACAAGCAGCATGGCAATCCATCCTGCCAGATAGGAATATGGCAGTGCCTCAATACCAAAATTCCATAACAAAACCATCGGTGCCGCTGCAATGACACGGACTGTCATATTGGTAAAGCTGCTCATCAAGGTCACCTTCAGATCTCCGATTCCACGGAAAAAGCCCTGAAGCGCATTTGTAACAGCGGGAAGAATATACATTACTGCAATCAGGTGAAGATAAACCACTCCATGTCCGATAACTTCCTCATCTTTTACAAATAATGACATCAATGATCTGGCAAATCCCAGACAGATCAGCATAACTGCTGCTCCATAAACAAGCTCCAGTATCATTCCACATCGGAAGCCTTCCCTCATACGGTCATTTTTTCCAGCTCCTTTATTCTGAGCCATTAATGCGGTCATCGCATGGGCAATATTCTGTTCCGGTGTGATGGCAAAATCATCAATGCGATTAACCACTGCAAAGGCTGCTGCTACCGATACTCCCATTGTATTAACCAGTGCCTGTATTGCAATTTTTCCCATCTGTACAGTTGCCTGCTGCATGGCAGATGCCCACCCGTAAGCAATGGTTTTTTTCAAAAGCCTGGCATCAAAAACCAGCCATTTCTTCCCAAGCCGAAGAATTGGTACTTTTTTCTGTATATAGATAATACAAAACAGACAGCAGAGCGCCTCACTGAGTACTGTGGAAATTGCACATCCATTACTTCCAGCCTTTAATACAATAACAAAAAACAGGTCTCCGAAAATGTTCAGAATTGCACTGATAATCAGAAAGTACAAGGGGGATGCACTGTCTCCCAATGCCCTTAAGGTGCTTGAAAAAAAGTTGTATAAAAATGTAAACATTAATCCCAGAAAAATAATCCGCAAATATTGCACTGTCATACTCATAATAGATGGATCCACCTGCAATAACAGCAGAATGGGTACAGCAAATATTACACAAACCAATGTGAGAAAAAATGAAAAAAAACGCACCAGACAACAGAGTTGTACTGATTTGTCTATGCAAAGTCTCATAATCTTTCGCTCCATACTGAATCCCCATCAGGATACTGGCTCCCATACACAATCCGTTCAGAAATAGTATCATCAACGTACTGACCGGATTACAGATTCCCACAGCCGCCAGGGCCTCCTTTCCTACAAAATGCCCTACAATAATGCTGTCAACTGCATTATAGGTCAGCTGAAACAAATTTCCCAAAACAAGAGGCACTGTAAAATTAACAAGAATGGGCATGATTTTCCCAGTAGTCAGATCTTTTGTCATATTCTCACACTCCCAACCAAAAGTTTTGCACACTCACATTTTAGCTTAAAAAAAGTAATTTCACAATGTCCTATTTTAACATTTTATATAGCATATTCTAATCGGATATGTTAAACTATAATTTGTCACTTTCTCTGTTTCATTGATTGTAATAAAATGATATGAGTGTCAAAAGGTCTTTTGACACTCATTTGATACCCGGATTGCTACGCAGCTACGCTGCTCCCGCAATCCTCCAAAACATTCGTAATCCGCTCATTTTTCTTTGAAAAATGGCTACTTACTCATGTTTTTGGCGGGTCAAGAGGTCAAAAAGCCTCTTGCAAGCAAGCTTGCATCGGCTTTCTGACCTTTTGACCCTGGTATCATCATATTATAAATTGTAAGAACTAAGGAAAACTGTAACATGCTAAATAAAAAAGATTTCTTAAAATATGCATCAACATTGGCATTTCCAATTATGATTCAAAATTTGATTTCAACATTGGTGAATATTGCTGATACTGTAATGCTTGGATATGTAAGCCAGACTGCCATGTCGGCTTCATCGCTTGCTAACCAATATACTTTCGTTCTTTTTTGTATATATTATGGTATGGCCACAGGTACATCCGTTTTATGTGCCAGTACTGGGGAAAAGGTGATAAAAAGACTGTAGAAAAGATTCTCGGCTTAGCAGAGCGATGCACCTTAATTATCTCTCTGATATTTTTCCTTATCTCCTTTTCCATGCCAACTACGGTTATGAAGATTTTTACAGACAATCCTGATACAATTGTTGCTGGAAGTGAGTATTTGAGGGTACTTTCATTTTCACTTATGTTTATGGGATTCTCTCAGGTTTTTATGAGTGCCCTTCGAAGTATCGGAAAGATAATGCTGCCTTCTGTTACATACATTGTCTCCCTTTGTGTCAATGTACTTTGTAATGCCACCTTCATCTTTGGCTTATTTGGACTTCCAAAGCTTGGCGTTACCGGTGTTGCTCTTGGTACTGTGATTGCCAGAATCGCAGAGGTATTGATTTGTCTCATCTACTCCTTGAACAAATCAAATGTGAGATTCCGAATAAAATACTTCTTTGCGAAATCGGGGATCCTGTTCCAGGATTTTATGAAAATTGCAACTCCAGCCGTTGTAAATGACCTCGTCTGGAGCTTTGCCAGTTCCGCATTCGCAGCAATTCTTGGGCATATTGGTAATGATATGGTTGCTGCAAATGCCGTCGCTGTTATGGTGGTAAACATTGGTGCTATCGCCTGTCGGGGTTTTGCCAACGCTACTACCATTATTATCAGTCAGGAGCTGGGGAAAAATCACATTGATACAGCCAGAGAATATGGGAAACGGATGCTCAGAATAACCATTATTGTAAGCCTGATCGGATGTGCCGTTATTCTGGCAATTCGCCCCCTGATACTGGATTTTTATCGGGATAAGCTGACAGAAACGGCCATTTATTATCTTGGCGTTTTTATCATTATGACGACCTGGCGTCTTGTTGGAGAAGGTATTAATACCTGTCTTATATGCGGCTGCTTCAGAGGTGGTGGTGATTCCAGATTTGGAATGATCGTTGATTCCATATTTATGTGGCTTGTAGCAGTTCCTCTCACATTTCTTGCCGCATATGTTTTTAAACTGCCGCCTATCTGGGTATACTTTGTAATGTCTTTGGATGAACTTGAAAAAATGCCTGTGGTATTTATTCACTATTTCAGAAGAAAATGGCTTACAAACATTACCAGAGATTTTGATTGATCCTACTTATTCACAATTATAAAATGCTCCCTTCTGAATGACAGGTTTTTGTTCTTTCACATTCCTGCCCAGTAGGGAGCATTTCTGAATCCTATGATCTTATTCTTTTTTGACAATCAGCCTTATACTGTAAACCGAGGCTATTGCTATGATAAAGCCTAATGGAATTGCCACACAATAAAACACAAAATTTACCAGATTGTTATATGGGCGGAGTTTATAAATTCCTTTTGAAGTCCGATAAACCTCGACCTTAACTTTATCACCAACGTATACTTTCTGATTATAGGTTTCTTCTCCTTCATAAGCTTTTCCATCAACCTCAAATGCCAATTTGGTCCGATATTTTACTGATCTTGAATTCTTTTTATTTTTGTCTTTATCATCACTGTTATCAATCTCACGGCAGGATTCTACAACTGCAATAACCTCTCGTTTGTCTGTAGTGTTTTTGTACTCCTGGCTTTCAATTCTGTTTAAAATCATACCATATATTCCTATACCACACATGGCAATGCCCAGGACGAAACCTAATACCGAATATAATATATTGTTCCGCTTCTCTTTTTTATCCTGCTTCATACACATCCTCCGCAAAACCTGTTTTTGTTTTCGATTCTTGTAAAGAACACATATTGGAAAAAATTCTCCTTCCATTGACCATGTATTCTCTATACTAATAATAATCCATCAAAAACCGGTTTGCACTATTACTTGTGCCAGTAAATGAAGAGAAAATGTTATTGCTTACTTTGTCCACAAAAAACACCTCGCGGAACGTTGCCAGTGACTTCACATGTATCTATCCAGACAGTCAACTCTACAGCTCTCCGAGTCTCTCTCTCAAATTTTTTCGTGCTTCAGTTGCACTCATAGTTTTGGCACCATCTATTCTTTCCCACTCAGCCTGAAGTACTCTGGCACGTAACCGAAGTAACTGTTCACGCTTTTCATATGTATCAATACTCTTAATTACCATATCTCCCTCATCATTTTGGGTGATATAAATAGACTCGTTGGTTGCTTTTAAACAATAGTCAGCTACTTTCAGACTATCATCAGCTTGTGTAATTCGATAATTGCTTAAATCTTTTTGTCTCTCATCCAATTACAATTCCCTCCTTCTCTACATTATCATAAAACGGCAATGCTCCCAGCCAGTATCTGTAATGTGCTTCATTCTCCAGAACTGGATTTATTACAATCCCTGACTCCAGTTCTAGATCAAACGCCAGATCAAAAATACTGTTTTCGACCTGCTCTATTTCTTCTTTTGAAAGAGGTGTTAATATCATAACATCAATATCCGAATTTTCCTTATAATCTCCACGGGCATAAGAACCATAGACAATAAGTTTGGATAGATTATTTTTTAATATTTTTTTAGTCCCTTGTACAAATAGCATTAATACTTCCTGTCTAATCAAGTTGCTACCTCCTGTCAGATTCTTTTCATCTACAGTAATATTTTAATAATATTGCAGCTGACTACGTAAAGCAAGCTATTATTTTACTTTTATTTTTGAAAGCGCAACCTTTGAAACTATCAAGCATGGAAATTCCAGTTTCCAGCTATAAAAAAAGTGAATATTATACCAGAATATTATTTTGAAGCTGCTTAAATATTTTGTATCTGCTGTCAGTTCTGCTGTCAAATCTGCTGTCAAAATCCATTTTGGGGCTAAATAAGAGGTGTTCCAGAAGGGTGTAAATATATCCAGACATCAAAAAAACCCTTGAAAATCAAGGGTTTCAGGTCATGCCGCAGACCGGAATCGAACCGGTACGGGTATCACTACCCACGGGATTTTAAGTCCCGGGCGTCTGCCAGTTCCGCCACTGCGGCATATGGGACCTATAGGGCTCGAACCTATGACCCTCTGCTTGTAAGGCAGATGCTCTCCCAGCTGAGCTAAGATCCCATAAAAGAAAAAATATTAAATTAGCTGTAAAAACAGCAGCGACCCGGAAGAGACTCGAACTCTCGACCTCCGCCGTGACAGGGCGGCGCTCCAACCAACTGAGCCACCGGGCCAGAAGAATATTAAATTAAATGGACCTTCGGGGACTCGAACCCAGGACCGACCGGTTATGAGCCGGTTGCTCTAACCAACTGAGCTAAAGGTCCAAAAAGCCGATGATCGGACTCGAACCGATAACCTGCTGATTACAAATCAGCTGCTCTGCCAATTGAGCCACATCGGCACAATACTTATAAACTGTATTATACACCAAATGTCAGAGTAAAGCCACACCAAATTGCCATTTTATTTAATTTTCTCAGTGACTCCAAGGGGATTTGAACCCCTGTTACCGCCGTGAAAGGGCGGTGTCTTGACCGCTTGACCATGGAGCCTAACATTTCCATAAAAAACTCCCCCTGTTGGACTCGAACCAACGACACTTCGGTTAACAGCCGAATGCTCTACCGACTGAGCTAAGGAGGAATATAAAGGTTTGCACCTTCAAAACTACATACATGTTACATCCTTGTGGAATATTTGTCAAGAATCTTTTTCAAAACCTTGCGATTGTTGGTCAAGCCCTCACCCTATTAGTAACAGTCAGCTCCATGTGTTACCACACTTCCACCCCTGCCCTATCTACCTCGTCGTCTTCAAGGGGGTTTACTTCTTTCGAATGGGACATCTCATCTTGAGGGGGGCTTCACGCTTAGATGCC
>NZ_QUIO01000025.1:0-65607 GCF_003480145.1 Ruminococcus sp. AM42-11
TGTTTTATAAGATTTAATCATATACACCCCTGCCTATATTTTAACACAATGAAAGGAACCTGCGAACAGATTCCTTTCCATTTTTTTCTTAAGTTTATGATGTTGAGTTCAGCTGGTGGTTTCTCTTTGATTTGACAAAGGGGCTTGTGATACCGCTCTAAAGGGTGGCATCACAAGCTCCCAATTCTCACGCGCCTTCATTATTCGCCCTGCTCACCGACTTCTTCCTATGCTTCTTCGCCTCATAAAGCTGCTGGTCTGCAAGGGAAATCACCTGCTGGATGTCTGTTGAAATATTTGGGCGGAACTCGGCAATTCCAAGGGAAATCTCCACCAGGAAGGGCTTGCCGGATTTTTCATTAAACAGCTTACATGCCATCTTCACACGCTCCCGGAACTTCTCCCCGAAGTCGGCTTCCTCGCATTCCAGCATGATAATATATTCATCACCGCCCACACGGCCCAGAATATCATTGCTGCGCAGACATCCCTTTAATATTTCGGCAACACTCCTAAGGGCAAAGTTCCCTGCCGGATGCCCCCAGGTGTCGTTAATCTCTTTTAAGTGATCCAGATCACCGTAGATCATATATGCCCGCTGGCCATTCCCAGCCTGGCAAACCCGCCTGGTGTGCTCCATAAACCCGCGCAGATTCAGAAGTCCGGTCAGCTCATCATACTCGGAAATAATACCAAGAACGCGGTTTTTCTCCTTAATCTCTTCTATATCCCTGGACATCTCCAGCCGTCTGGCCGCCTCTGCCTTGCTTATCTCCAGATAATGCAGGGACAGACCAATCTGCAGGCTAATCACATAGAAGAACGGGAAATCCTCCTGGTCAATGTCACAGGCCAGAAGTCCATACTGCTTCTCCCCGGAAAAAAGAAGAAAGACCATAAACTGGTGGCGCTCTTCGTTCTCCATCAGATCACAGATTCCGTTTTCCTTCATAACCAGAGGTCTTTCATAAGCCGCCTTGGTAATGATCTTGCCATTCTCATAGCTGGCAGCAAGATGAAGGTTATAAGGGCAGGTCCACTTCCGTTTGCCATCGTAGACAATCGGTTCATCCAGAAGAAAAAGATGAGTACATCTTGTATGAAGCTCCCGCATTTTCTCCATAATTTCCTTCAGAAAAGCCTGCTCGTCATCCATGCAGTCGTTTAAATCCCGGGCAAGAACCGGAATAAACCAGGATTTCCTCTGGAAACTGATCAGCTCCAGCTTCATTCCGGCAATGGTCTTATTCAGCCTGTGCACCTGGGCACCAAGCCCCATGGGTGTCTCTTTCTTCGAAACATCCTCTGACACACAGCCGCAGGACTCTCTTTTTACAAAAGAAACCGGCACGCGTCTGGATACCGCTTCTTTTCCGGGATCTTTTCCATCCAGGCGGTTTACCAGATCGTAGACTGCCATTTTACCCATAAGCTCTCCGTCCTGCTGAATTGTAGTAAGGGGCGGTTCCATCCCGGATGCACGCTCGCAGTCATCAAATCCGGTAATCATAATATCCTTGCCAACCACAAGCCCACGCTTCTCGCAGACACGATAGCCGGCAAAAGCCATCTCATCATTGGCAAATACAATGGCTTGGGCATCCGGGTTGCTATCCAGAAGGTATTCCACCTGTTTGTCCACAAACTCGGAATAGTCCCCCTGGGCAATCATTCCAGGGGTTACAGGAAGCCCATATTTCTTCATGGTTTCCAGATAAGCTTCCTTACGCTCAATGGCATCTGTGTTATGCTCCGGTCCTGCCACGAACAGGATTCTGGACAGATGATGCTCTTCCACCAGATGAGAAATGACCATCGCAATACCACCTTTGTTGTCACAGATCAGGGAGTGACAATTGGGCACATCCACGACTTCTGTAAGAAAAACCGTGGTGATCCCATTATATTTCCGGGCAAATTCGTTGGGATCAACCTCCCGCAGCTGGATTCCCAGTGTTCCATAATTAATGATCAGACCATCCAGTCCGCCGATCAGGCTGTAGTCATGTATGGTATTAAATTGATAGTCATAGGAATTTTTCTGTTTGCTGCCCAGGACATCTTCAAAAAAGTCCTTCGTCCGGGTTCCCAGGAAAAAACAGACATTTACATCCAGCTCTGACGCCGCCTCAGAAATCCCCTTGATATGCTCTTTTGGAAAATAGGTATGCACTCCTCCGATGAGAATTCCAAGATTATACCTCTTTTTTTCTTCCATCTTCACACCTCTCGCTGCAAAAATTTGATATTTTTTCTTTCTCCTTCATATCGCACTTCATCTGTTTTTCACGTTCTTTTTTATCCAAAATCAGCTTTTGGCTTTCGTCTATTATAACAATGTTTCCTATAGCATGTAAAGTCGCTTTTGTGAACTTTCGCTAAATATGTGAATATTTGAGCCCTTCATTGCAGTGCAGATTTTTTTCTGGTATACTTTAGACATCAAGCGCACATCTGTAAATTAAAGCAGTAAAGAATTGGACTTTATCGGTTATAGAGGCAGCTTGCAGGAATGATTTTCCAAACACACTCTGGCGCTTGATAGGAAGGATAAAAAAATGGCAATTAACCCCATGAAATTACTTGAACTTAAGAACCTGTGGAACGCTTTTACAAGGCGTCACCCGAAATTCCCACAATTTATTTCCGCCGTACAGCAGGCCGGCATTTCCGAAGGAACCGTGATCGAAGTTCAGATCACCACACCAGATGGCAGAACTTTCACTTCCAACCTGAAAGTACAGCAGGAAGACATCGAAGCTGTGAAAAGTCTACAGAATTACCAGTAAATATTTGGCTAAATTTCATCTGGATTTTACAATATTTTTGCACAAAAAAATTGTATTTTTATCGAAAATATTGTATAATATAGCTTAACGCATTCCTGTTTGCAGATACATTTCCGCGAACAGCAGCCTTAAAGAAATGAAAGTGAGGGTTCACCATGAAACAGAACAGTATGTTAGCAATGATTCTGGCAGGCGGTCGTGGCAGCCGTCTTCACGATCTTACCAACAAAGTGGCTAAACCGGCAGTTTCCTACGGCGGTAAATACCGTATCATTGATTTCCCCCTCAGTAACTGTGCCAACAGTGGCATCGATGTAGTAGGCGTACTGACACAGTATGAGTCAGTTGAGCTGAACAGTTATGTTGCAGCCGGCGGACGTTGGGGACTGGATTCCAAGGACAGCGGTGTATATGTACTTCCGCCTCGTGAGAAAGCAGACACCGGACTCGACGTATATCGCGGAACAGCCGACGCGATTTCCCAGAACATTGATTTTATAGATCAGTATGATCCGGAATACCTTCTGGTACTTTCCGGTGACCACATTTATAAAATGAATTATGACAAGATGCTTGCCTTCCATAAAGAGAGACAGGCCGATGCTACCATCGCCGTTATCGAGGTTCCTCTTAAGGAAGCCAGCCGTTTCGGTATTATGAACACAGATGGCGAGACAGACCGTATCACCGAGTTTGTTGAAAAGCCTCCGGTACCTGAGAGTAATCTTGCCTCTATGGGTATCTATATTTTTAACTGGAAGCTTCTTCGCAAGCTGCTTCTTGCAGATATGAAGAACCCGGATTCCAACCATGACTTTGGAAAGGATATCATCCCTACTCTTCTTGGCGATGAGAAGCGTCTTTTCGCTTACCGCTTCAAGGGCTACTGGAAGGATGTTGGAACCATAGATTCTCTCTGGGAAGCAAATATGGATCTTCTCAGCCCGGATAATGAGCTGGATTTAAGCGACCTTACCTGGAAAATTTACACCGAAGATGTAACCGCACTTCCGCAGTATATTGGCACAGAGGCCAGGATCCAGAACGCTTACATAACCCAGGGCTGTGTAATTGAAGGCGAGGTTACCAATTCCGTAGTCTTTACCGGAGCCAGGGTGAGACCAGGTGCAAAGGTAATTGACAGTGTACTTATGCCAGGTGCTATTGTGGAGGATGGTGCTGTCGTAATACGTGCCCTTGTTGCCAATGGCGTAAACATCGGCAAGGGTGCTCTTGCAGGAAGTGCTGACAGTGAGCACATCGAGCTGATCGCGAAACGAGTAAAGGGGGCCGAATAATATGTATAAAGCATTTGGAATTGTAAACTCATCATCCAGAAACATCCGTGTAGAGGGACTTGAGGACTACCGTCCAATCGGAGCTTTCTCATTCCTGGGCAGATACCGTATGGTCGACTTCCCGATTTCCAACCTGAGCAACAGCGGCATTGACCGCATTCAGGTCTACGTGAAAGAGAAACCAAGAACTCTGGTTTCTCATATCGGCACCGGACGTCATTATAACATTAACTCAAAGAGCGGACGGCTGCAGGTTCTTTTCACTGACAGCGACCAGAGAAACAATATCTATAACACCGATATTGCTTCCTATTACGAAAATATGGAATGCATCGAAGAAATGCATCATCCATATGTGGTAATCACACCAGATTACATGGTTTATACTGCTGATTTTTCCAAGCTGATCGAGCAGCATATCCAGTCTGAGGCTGACATTACCTTGCTTTATCACGCAGTAGACAATGCGAAGGATGCTTATCTGAACTGTAATATCCTGAATCTGAACAAGCAGAAGGGTGTGCTCTCCATTGAGCCAAACCACGGAAATGCCAAGAACCGCAATATTTTCATGGACACTTACATTATGAAGAAGGATCTGTTTATCGAGCTGATCCGCAAGGCAAAGGCAATTTCTTCAGCCTTTACTCTTGCAGACATTATCAATGAGCTGCATAATGAGCTGGATGTAAGAGGAGTTTCCCACCGCGGCTTCTTCGCTTCCATCACAGATTTCCAGAGCTATTACAACGCCAATATGGATCTGATCGATATCAAGGCTGCACAGACACTTTTCGATCCGGAATGGCCAATTTATACCCGTACCAATGATTCCTGTCCGACTCACTATTATGAAACCGCCCAGATCCGCAACTCTGTCGTTTCCAACGGCTGTCAGGTGGAGGGAACCATTGAGAATTCCATTCTCGGCCGTGGCTGCATTATTCACAAGAATGCCGTGATCAAAAACAGTGTAGTTCTTTCCGGTGCTGAAATTGGTGAGGGCGTACATGTAGAGAATCAGGTAGTAGACAAGATGGTCAAAATCCTTCATGTGAAGGAGGTTGTCTCAGATCCGGCACTTCCTGGATACATTAAGAGAAGAGATATTCTGTAAATATTGCATTCCAGAACCTGTTTGGAAAATCAAACACACTTAGGAAAAACAAAAGTCCCGAGCGGTTTTGCCCGCCGGGACTTTCTTCTTATATTCTTACCTGCTCCAGCATTTCCTCTACCCTGCCTGGTATACTGGTACCGGCAGTAACAAGCTTCAGCTGCACTCCAGGCAGCTCCGGAAATCTCAGGGCCTCTACTCTTCTGCACATTTCCTTCTGGATTTCGGAAAGCTCCTCTTCCGTAGCCTTAAAAAATACTGTCACAAAATCATCGCCGGAATATCTGAGCACATCGCCTTTACCAGCCGCAACATCCCGAAGCACACCTGCAACCTGGCGCAGCACATCATCTCCAGCCTGATGTCCGAAATTCTCATTGATCCTTTTAAAGTTCTTAATATCCGCAAACATAAGAGCTGCTGCATTGTCCATTTTGCTCAGCTTCTCCACATAATAGCGTTTATTATAAACTCCGGTTACCGGGTCTATATAAACCTTTTCCTTATGAATCCTTACAGATGACAAGATCTCATCCCTGGAATACCCATCGGGCATAAAATCACCATCTATCCTGGAAGCCATCTCCAGACAGCAAGGCTTCCCGTCAATCTCCACATACATGGATACCACCTGATACGGATCCTCCCCTGCAATCTCAAGCTTTGTCATGCGCTTCCCGGTCTGCATGCTGAGTCTGGAAATACAGTTGCTGCATTTTTCCAGGCAATTCCATATGTCTGAGCAGGCAGTTTCACTCTCCCACATTTTTCCGTCTTTTTCTATATGGATAACCTTATTCGTTATAGGATCTACATATCGGACCAGATCATAGGAGATCTGCAGGTACTGAAGCAGAAGCCACGCTTCCGTTCCATCTGTGGAGAAGCCGCATTTCTTAAATCGGTCATAAAAACTGGAAAATTCTGCGCTGCGGTCTTTTTCCAGGACTTTCAAACCTTCCTCCCGGACGTTTTCCATAACCATATAGTCATCCGTAATATCTGTCAGCTTTCCAACAATGCCTGTATAGCCTTTTTCAGCACCATCAGTCCAGATTACCCTGCATTTGCACCGGTAGTGGCAGGGATTTTTTCCATCTGTGAGAAAAAGATTGCTTACCACGTCCGGCGTTTCCCGGGTGGCCTGGGTAATCTTCCGGATAAGCCGTTTCAGGGATTGCTCCTCCACAAGATCTTTCAGCACACCGCTCTGCAATGGAGAAAATGAAGGTTCTGTAATCCCGCTTCGTTTACAGCCAGCCTGGTTAAAGGTGAGTAGCGGCGGTGAAATGGTATAAGTAAAAATAATATTTCTGCTGCCCTCCGCCAGGAAATTATAGCGCATTCTCTCAAATTCCAGCTGCTGCACAATTTTCTCTGAGGAATCCATCTCAAAATCGTGAAATCTGCTAGCAATATCAGAAAGGTCTGTCTGTTCATACCTTTCCTTGGATTTATAGCCCATTTTTTTCTTCAGGGAAGAAGAAATATCCAGAAGGCACTCCAGCATCAACGGATTAAATGCACCGCACTGTCCTGCCAGTATCATCTCGATGGCCTTCTCATGGGAATAAGCATCTTTATAGCATCTCTCACTGGTCAATGCGTCATATACGTCAGCTAACGCCACAACCTGTGCTGAAACAGGGATTTCTTCCCCTTTTAATCCATCCGGATATCCGCCTCCATCGTAGCGTTCATGATGCCAGCGGCAAATCTCGTATGCAGTCTTGACAAGAGGCTCCTCCTTCTGGTCAAGCGGCAGTTCTGACAGCATATTGGCTCCTGCCATGGAATGTCCCTTTATTACTGCAAATTCTTCGGCTGTAAGTCTGCCTGGCTTATTCAGGATTTCATCCGGAATACTGATCTTGCCAATGTCATGGAGCGCAGAGGCTGTGGTAATCATCCGGATCTGCTCCTTGCTCAGGGCATATCTGTTATTTTCCTTCTGAACCAGCTGGCGAAGGAGCATTTCTGTGATTGTCTGAATGTGCAGCACATGAAGTCCGCTCTCCCCATTGCGGAACTCCACTATATGAGAGAGGATATTGATCATTAGCTTGCTGCTTTTTTCTCTCTCGTAAATCTGATTGGAAACAATACTGGTCATTCGGCGCTGCTTGGCTCCAAGAAGTATGGCATTGGCCGAACGGCGTAATACCATATTTGCATCAAAGGGCTTTCCGATAAAATCAGTGGCTCCCAGATCATACCCACGTTTTATGTAAATAGGTGAATTTTCTGACGAAATAATCACAACCGGAATAGCATCAATCCAGTGTTCTTTATTCATATAAGAAAGAACCTCGAAACCATCCATGTGGGGCATAACAATATCCAGAAGAAGCAGGGAAATCTCCTCGGCCTGCCTCTGAAGGCAGTCAACTGCCTGCACACCGTCGTTCACCTGTATGATATCATATTCCTCTTCCAGAATTGCAGCTAAAAGTTCGCGGTTCATTTCTGAATCATCCGCTATAAGAATCTTTTGTTTAGTTATAACTTCACTCATTTTATAATTTCCCTCGCTGGTGCAGGTACCCCCCCCACGCCAGTTTCCGTTTTACTGTTAAGCTGACAGCTTTTATAATATGGGTGCTATCATGTCCTGATATTTCTGTCGTTTCATGTGAATTTTTCTTCGGTCTGAAATTCTTAATTTGTTTTGGAAATTTCAACAGAACTGTCAAGATTTAATTATCGCAGTGCAGGTATCAGAAAGCTATCGTTCGCGGACTGGTCAATAGCTGCCTAAGTTCTTTCCGATCCTAACTTTACCTATATGAGTTTAACAGTCCGCCGCATGAATGTCAACCATCTATAACTTTTTTTGTCCAGAGGATTTACACAGCTTTGAAATACCGTTACAATAGTTGTATTTGAAATATACTGATCACTGTTACCAGGAGGTTTTTTATGGAGATTACAAGACCTGATTATTATAAAGAGTTTTCCTGTATTGCAGGTGCCTGTCCCGACACCTGCTGTGCCGGCTGGCAGATCGTCATTGACGACAAAAGCCTGAAAAAATATAAGCGTGTGAAGGGTACTTTCCGGAATCGCCTTCATAATGATATTGACTGGAAGGAGAAGGTTTTCCGTCAGTATGAGAAGCGGTGTGCATTTTTAAATGAGGACAGCCTTTGCGACATCTACAGCGAGGTTGGAAAACGAATGCTTTGCGACACCTGTCGGAAATATCCGCGGCACATTGAAGAATTTGAAGGTCTGCGGGAATATTCCCTGTCTCTTTCCTGTCCGGAGGCAGCCAGGATTCTGCTTGGCAGAAGGGAAAAGGTAACCTTCCAGACAGCGGAGGTTCCCTCCCCGGAAGAAACTTATGATGATTTTGACTATATGCTTTTCACTGCCCTTGAAGATACCAGGGAATACTTTCTTGAGGTGCTGCAGAACCGGCAGATTCCCATGCGGCTTCGTATGTGGAAAATACTGGCTGCAGCCAGTGATTTCCAGCGCTGTGTAGACCGGAACCAGCTTTTCAAATGGGAAGAGATCCGGGAGCGCCATAAAGCCTCCGGATATGGCGAAGCCTTTACTTCCAGGGTGCAGAAGCATATGAATAAAAAGGCTGCGCCAGATGAACTTCTGAAGACCATGTGGAAGGCGGTTGTTCCCCGAATGGAGGTTCTAAGACCGGGTTGGCAGAAATTTCTGAAGAAAAATTTACAGGCGCTTTATAGCAGTGCAGAGTCTTCCGGTATCTCCCCCGCTTCTGTTTACTCTCAGAACCGGGCTGATTTCGAAAAGGCTTACCCGGACTGGAATATTCAGGAAGAGCAGCTACTTGTGTATTGGATTTACACATATTTCTGCGGTGCTGTTTACGACGGCGAAATTTTCGCCAAGGTAAAAATGGCTGTGGTCTGTACCCTGCTGATTCATGAGCTGGATATGGGCGCTTACCTGAAAAATGGACGGGTGTTCTGTCTGGAAGACCAGATAGATATTTGTTACCGTTTCTCCAGAGAGCTGGAGCATTCAGATCTGAACCTGAATGCGTTTGAAGATTTACTTGCTGCTGATAAGCTGTTTGCTCTGGAAAACATGCTGAAAATCTGTTAGCAGCTAAAATTTTCGTTTGCAACTACAAAGGAGGAATCTTGCCATGTCATTACCAGTTATCATCCGCCCGGCATCCCCAGAGGATGCAGAGGCGCTTCTTTCCATTTATGCACCTTATGTAAAGCACACTGCAATTACCTTCGAATATGAAGTTCCCTCTGCAGAAGAATTCCGGAAGCGGATTGCACACACACTACAGCATTATCCTTATCTTGTAGCCGAACGGGAAATAAACAGCTCCGCACCAGGCATCAAGGATGAAGGGAACTGCAGTGCATGTACTGAAATTGCAGGCTACGCCTACGCAGGACCGCTCCACGCCCGGGCAGCCTATGCCTGGTCTGTGGAAACTTCCATCTATGTAAGAGAATCCGAAAGAAAATCCGGAATCGGCAAGGCGCTTTACGCTTCTCTGGAAAAAGCGCTTGCCGCCCAGAATATGACCAACCTGAATGCCTGCATCGCCAGTCCTGTAGTGGATGACGAATATCTAAACCATAACAGCATTCAGTTTCATCAGCATCTGGGGTATTCCATGGTAGGAGAATTTCACAAATGCGCTTACAAGTTCGGGCGTTGGTACAATATGGTCTGGATGGAGAAGATCATCGCCGATCACCCTGACAGACAGCCCGATGTGATTCCCTTTGCACAGATTCCTCCAGAGATTTACTGCTGATTTTAAATGCTTAACAGATTGAAAAATACTTCAATGCTGTATGCGGACTGTTCCCCCCTTAAATAACAGCTTATTAAAACACCCGGGAGCAAATACTCCCGGGCTTTTTACTGTCTTTCATATTCGGTTTATATCTTACTCTATCGCAGTCAAAATCTCTCCCACTGCTCCCACAATTCCTTCTTCCGGATGCATTGCGGTAAGCTGGGTGAGTTTGGCGGCGTTGGAAATCTTCTTGTCCAGAATTTCCATAATGGCTACTTTCTCCATGTATGGGATTTCAGCCTGGTTGAGAAGGTTGAATACCTGGGTTTTCACATCATTCTCACGAAGCTCCGGAGTTCCCAGAGTAATGATGATTTCAGAGGTTGCAGCGGTTTCCGGAACACTTACCGCCAGGCAGCCAAGTGCTTCATCGTACTTTTTAGAAGCTTCTACCCCTGTACCTTCCACTTCTACGGTAACCTCGGTGTCCTTCACACCCCAGAACTCTACAGTCCAGGTTCTCTTCTGCGGGATCAGTTCCAGCCTGCCCGCTGCCTTGTGGATGACGAAGCGGCCAATGCTCCACTTCAGATCCATGTCTGTGAGAACGCACTCGTCTTTCAGGTAAGCGTTGGACTCGTTGTCGTCTTCGTAAAGCTGGAAGCTGCCGTCTGCACCGCCGTATACACGGATGGTCATAGTTTCCGGATTTCTGGCCGCTTCCTGTCCAAAGATTTCCTCAGTCATCGGCACAATGGCACCTGCTTTCGCCAGAACCGGTATGGAATGAAGGTCACGATACATATCCATCTCTCTGTCGCCGGAGTATACCAGACCTGTGAAGAAATCAATGTAAGTACCCTCTGGCAGCCATACATGAGTCCTGGCTCTTCCAACGCCCTGGACAGATTTCTCCGTAACAGGCGCTACAATAAATGCGGTTCCATACTCATATTCATTCTTCACTGTGTAAGCCACCTGCTCTGCCGGATATGTGTAGTACATTGGCAGGATCAAAGGCGTGTTCTCTTTATATGCTCTGTAGTTCATGGTATACAGATACGGAAGCATCTGGTGACGGAGTCTTAAAAACTCCTTCATAACCTCACCGATCTCCATAGGGAACTGCCACGGTTCTTTTCCCATAAACTCATTTTTGCTGCTGTGCAGACGGTTAATTGGAGAAAATACGCCAAGCTGTACCCAGCGAAGTGCCAGCTCATTATCACGATAGCCAAGCATATGCCCGCCGATATCGTGGCTCCACCAGCCATATCCAATGTTAGAAGCTGTGCTGGTAAAATAAGGCTGGAAATTCAGGGACTCCCAGGTTACGATACTGTCGCCGGAAAATCCTACCGGATATCTGTGTGAACCAGGTCCTGCATATCTGGAAAAAGTAAGAGGACGTTTTCCACCGCGGGCATTGTCCAGGTAGTGATAGTGGTTCAGCATCCACAGAGGATCCAGACCAGGGACCTTCGTGATATTGCCCTGCTGCCAGTCGATCCACCAGAAATCAACGCCTTTATTTTCCTCTGGATGAAGCACACATTTGAAATATGCTTCCAGGAATTTGCGGCTTGTGATGTCAAAATCGATGGGAGCTTCGTGTTCGGTATCTACATCTCCCAGTTCCTTCGCCATAGCCGGATATGCTTCCTCGAGGCGCGGATTCCACCAGCCGGATGAAGGTTTACAGAGATTTTCATTCCATGGTCATGAAGCCAGTTCATAAAACGCTCCGGATCCGGATAGTACTTTTTGTTCCAGGTATATCCGGTCCAACCGCTGCCATATTTTGGGTCCACTTCCTCTACCAGGTGCCAGTCCATATCCAGAACGCCAACAGAAAATGGGATCTTCTCTTTCTCAAAGCGGGTTACAAGCGCCTTGTAGCTGTCTTCTGTGTAAGCGTAATAACGGCTCCACCAGTTTCCAAGGGCATATCTTGGGAGCATAGGCGTTTTTCCGGTGAGACGGTAAAAATCATTCAAAGCTTCTTTGTAATCATTTCCATAAGCGAAAACATAAATGTCCACCCCATCTCCTGTGCGCACCTGAGTCCAGCCGTTTTCATCCAGCACCAGAGAATGGCTGTCATCAATCTGAGAGCAGCCGCTTCTGGACATAATTCCCTCCTGGAGTGGGCATTCCCCATCTACCTCATCCAAAGTTCTTGCAGTTCCGCCAAGATTGTCACCTTTTTCCCCATAATACCATACTGCACCATAGGCGTTCTGACCGCCTACTGCGTTTAAGTTCAGACTGTTTTTGGTAAAAGGTCCGCCAGCGTAGGTGACGTGCATTCTGTCGGTGAAAAGCTCGAAGCCCTCGCCCTTCTTTTCCACACGGAAGTCTACCGGATCAAATTTACGGTTCCATACGACCTGGGTAGGACGGTCTTCGAATTTGCCGTCTTCCCTGTATTCCATTCGGATCAGGCAGGGAGTCAGCAGGGTGAAGCGGTATTTATCACCCTGGATGGTGTTCTCTGGTCTGCCAACTGGTTCCATCGTCCACAGATTATTCTCAAACATATATGTATCCTCTCAAACTCTTAAGGTTTTTAGTTGTTTCTATATACGTTTTCTACTGCTTTTTCAACCAGTAAAAACTGCTGCTACACTTTTCTTTCTGCCCCTCTGATTTGTCATGGGCAACCTCCTGAATTACAGATTCTCTCCGTTTGTTTCGATAATATTCTTGTAGAAATATGCGGAATCCTTCCAGATCCGCTTCTGTGTATTGTAGTCTGTATAAACAAGTCCGAATCTCTGGGAATATCCGTATGCCCACTCGAAATTGTCCATTACGGACCATGCGAAATATCCTGCCAGATCCACACCGTCCTCAGCTGCACGCTTGTAAGCGCCAAGATAACGAGCCATAAAATCTACGCGGGCCTGGTCGTGAACCTTTCCGTCCACACCTACCCAGTCATGGGAAGCCATGCCATTCTCTGTGATCATAAACGGCTTCTTATAACGCTCCTGCATAAATTTTGGCGCCCAGTACAGAACCTCCGGAGTTACCGGCCAGCCAATTGCAGTCTGTGGGAAACCATCGTAACGTGCTGCGCGGACTGCTTTTCCATCCTCACCGGCACGAACAGTTACGGCATTGTAAATGTTCTGTCCAAAAAAATCAAGTGGCTGTGAAATCAGCTTCATATCGGCATCTGTTACTTTCGGGAAAAACTGTCCAAATTCTTTCAGAATATCCTCTGGATACTGTCCCAGATAAACCGGATCACAGCAAAGAGCAACGTCCCAGCTGCAGGCTCCGATGGAGTTCTCCGGGAGACTGAAGTTTGCTTTTCTTGCGGCTTCAATATCTTCCGGCTTGTTTGTTTCCGGAACATAAAGGGCTCCACATGGTGCCATACTGATCTTTACAGGCTGTTTGCTGAACTCACGAAGCGCTTCTACTGCACGTCCATGGGCTTTCAGTACGTTGTGCCAGATACGGAAATAATCGGATGGGCCAACCTTCAGGCCTGGTGCATGCTCACCGGTCTGATATCCAAGGCCAACTATGCACTGCGGCTCATTGATGGTGAAGAAATTCTTTACTCTGTCTGAGAAATGCTCTGCCACTACTTTTGCATACTCGTAAAACCAGGATGGAGAATTTGGATTCATCCAGCCGCCCTGTAAATGAAGTGCGTATGGAAGATCCCAGTGATATAAGGTAACAAATGGCTCAATTCCGTTGTCCAGAAGTTCATTGATCAGGTTGTCGTAGTATTTCAGACCTTTTTCATTGACTGTGCCTGTGCCTTCCGGCATGATGCGCGCCCAGGAAAGAGAAAAGCGGTATGCTTTCATGCCCATTTCTTTCATGATCTGAACGTCTTCTTTGTAGCGGTGATACTGGTCGCAGGCTGCATCACCTGTCTGGTTCTCATAAATGTGTCCGCCGTCTTTGCAGAAAATATCCCAGATATTCAGGCCTTTTCCGTCTTCATAAGCTGCGCCTTCTACCTGATAGGAAGCGGTTGCACCGCCCCAGATAAAATCTTTATTAAATCCCATGGTGTAATTCCTTTCTCTATTATGTAGGGGAGAATTTTTCAAATGCGTGTTTCGATTCTCCTGATTGATTGATCTATGTCTCGTAACATTTTATGTGATCGCTCTATTTTTACTTTTGCTTAATTCTACAAACCTCTGTCTACCAGCAAAAATTACGTATCTGACGTTTTGTTGCGGATTTCGAATATTTGGAGGATTGCGGGAGCAGCGTAGCTGCGTAGCAATCCGGGTATCAAATGAGTGGCAAAAGACCGTTTGACACTCATATCATTTTATTAATGATATGTATGATAAATATCGTAAATCCGGACGCCGTCTCTGGAAATCTTCTGGTTTTCTACCGGCACAAGTGTGACTGCTTCCTTGTCTGTAAATGCAACCACATTCTCGTTCCAGATGGTATCCGCGCTGATTCCCTCCAGCATGCAATATGGAACAAAAGTATCTGTCTGAATGGAAACGCTTCCGTCTGCATTCTCAGTTACCTTAAACGCAGGATCTTTCAGTTCCAAATATTTGACTGGGACAAATGTCTCGAATTCTTTCTTGGAAACCTTCTGTCCGTTTTGTTCATACTCATATTCGGCAACAAAGAATACGCTGTCATCACGACCTGCGATCAATTCCTTGTATTCTTTCTCAAACAGGCATTCTGCACTGAGTGCAGGTACTTCTTTAAATGCTTCCTGCTCCTCGATCACCTGGAAGTCCAGTGTTTTCACCGCGATTTTCGCTTTTACCGTTACCAGGTCAAGTGTCTCGTTTGAAATCCAGAAGCCCATGTGCGTCTCTTTTTTCTCAATGCTTCCTGCCACATTGTCGCAGAAGCCTTTTGCCATATAATGGAGGGCCTTGTATCTTCCGTAATAGTCCATACTGGACCAGGACGCAACCGGCCAGTTGTCATTGAACTGCCAGTAAATACTTCCCATACATCTGCCGCGGTTTCTTCTCCAATGCTCAGTCGCTTCCTTCATGGCGTATCCCTGAAGGATCTGGCTTAGGAAGATCAGGCTTTCCAGGTCTTTCGGGTAACGGAAGGTCTCGGATAAATAATACAGGATCTTGCCGTTTGCTGCCGGGTTTTTCTGATGGCTCTCCATAATTCTGGAGAAAAGGTTGCGGTCTTTCTCCCCGGTAAAGGTCTCTACTGTCTTGATAGATGGAAGAGACTGGAAGCCGAACTCGGAGCAGAAACGGAAATAGTGTTTCATGTACTCACTGAATGGTTTCTGACCATGCCATACATCCCAGTAATGGCAATCGCCGCGGTTCTCATCACATGGATTATCAAAGCTTCCTCCTGATGACGGGGAAGACGGCCAGTAGAATGCATCTGGTGCGTTTTCTTTTACCACATCTGCAAGGAGGAATTCGAACTGATACAGGTAGTCTCTCTTAAGAGACGGTGCATGTCCCTGGACATCCTTCCAGTCTGTCCATGCGCATTCCAGCTCATTGTTTCCACAGATCAGGCCAAGGCAGGCATGATTGCGGAAACGGAGGATATTGTCTTTTGCTTCAATTGCAATATTCTCTGCAAACTCCGGTGTTACGTCGTAAATGTTGCAGGCGTACATCAGATCTTCCCAAAGGAGAATTCCGTATTCATCGCAGAGAGCGTAGAATTCGTCGGATGGATAATATCCGCCGCCCCATACGCGAAGACAGTTAAAGTTTGCAAATACGCAGGCATTTACATCGCGCTCCAGGATTTCCCTAGTAATTCTTGGGTAGAAGCAGTCATCCGGAATATAATCTGCACCTCGGGCAAAAATCTTTACGCCATTTACCATAATGGCAAATTCCTGGCCCCACTGGTCATCCTCACGGGATACCGTGACAGTGCGGAGACCGATGGGGTATTCCCTGGTATCAAGAACGGTCTCGCCGGCTTTCAGCTGGATCGTCAGGGTGTATAAAGGCTGTTTGCCGTAGCCGTTTGGCCACCACAAAGCAGGGTTTGTTACGTTTATATCAGAGTCGGTGCCAGTGTAGATGAGAGCACCGGATGGGTCACGGAGTTCGTAGAAAAGCTGTAAGCCGCTGACTCCAGGCTGTGCGCTGCCGCCAGATTCTGGCTGTGCTGCAGAATTTCCATTTGACTGCATAGCAGTATTTCCAGCTTTTACAACCTGTCCATCTGCTTTCTCAATTTCACTTCCAATATGAAGTGTCACGCTCCATCCACATGCTCCTGGCGGATCAAGGATTCGCCCAGTCTTGCAGTATCAAAGCAGCAAAGCTCCACACCGCGGAAAAGTCCCGCATCCGGAAGCTTTGGGCCCCAGTCCCAGCCGAACATGGAGTGTGCTTTACGAATGTACTGGCTTCCAGAGGTAGTTCCGGTGTTGGTAAAATGAATCTCTCTTCCTTTCTCCGGCTTGTAAGTCTCAATGAATTTTACCGGGGAGGCGATATGAAGTTCCAGAAGGTTCTCGCCTTCTTTTACCAGCTCTTTCACCTGGTAGACCCAGATGCGGTGCATGTTCTCAGTATGTCCAAGCTTCTTTCCATTTAAAAAGACATCTGCCACAGTATCAATTCCGTAGAAGGTAAGAAGAATCTCCTCACTGGCAATCTCTTCTGCGCTTACAGAAAAAGTGCTTCTGATGTCAAAATCATTTTTCCAGAATTCTGTCCATTTGTACTCATTCATTCCATAATATGGATCCGGAAGAATTCCTTCTTTGCAAAAAGTATCCATGGCGGAGCCGGGCACACTCATGTCATACCAGGTATTCTGGCCGCTGATGGATATCTGAAAATTGTCTTTTAAGTCTCGCTTTATCATATGGTTATCCTTTCTTGTCAGCAAGCCTTTCAAAAGTATTAAGATATGTAAATATAATTTAACAGTCCTATGAGGCAATGTCAACCATATACCAGTGGAGATTGTTACTGTTTATGAGTTGCTGTTCACGCCGACCAGTAACACGCTTCGCGATGCACAGAAAGACAAACCTTCTTGTGACAAGCACAAGAAGTAGCATTTGCTGCGCAAACTTAATTCTCAGGTTTTCTGTGAACTTTGTTCACAAAAAACACCCGGGAGTACAGAGACAATCCTCTGTTCCCGGGTGTTTCTTCATCAGTTAATTTTTTTCAGCCAGAAGAAGCCATATGCAGGCACATTTACACCTGCAGCCTCCATCTCCTGTCCGGTGATCAGATCCTTGTAAATTCCATCACGTTCATTAATCCATGCTGTCTTATCATATTCACTGAAGTTAAACAGGCCGTAAATTTTCTCCCCTTCATAATAACGGCCAATGCAGAGAATACTGTTATCCCATGTATCCACAGTCCAGGTATCCGCATTTGTCATAAATGCCTTCTCTGTTTTGCGGATTTTTTCCAGCTGGAGCAGACGTTTGTTCAATTTACCCTCCACAGTTCTGGCGTTGCCGCTCATGGCTGCGCGATCCCAATTCATAGCCCCTCTGTGAATGTATCGGGAATCCGGTGCTTTGTCCGGATCATTTTTGTATGAATAATCATTTACCTGTCCGATTTCGTCTCCGCTATAGATTACGGGAATTCCGGACTGCATAAACATATAGGCATGAAGCATAACATCCAGCTGGATTGCTTTTTCCATCGCCGCTTTGTTTTTCTCAAATCCCGCCTTCTCAATACCGCACATGGAAGCGGTGGTTCCGCAGAATCTTGCATCTCCAGTTACCGGATCCTCATTGTAAAGCACTCCGCGGCTGTTGCTCTCCCCTGCAAAGCCCTGGAAATAGTCATTGAGATATTTCTTATGAGAACGTTCTTCAATGCCTTCCTGCTGAAGTGTGGCATAGTCCAGTCCCCAGCCAATATCATCGTGGCAGCGCAGATAATTCAGGAATACGTAATCCTTCGGCAGACCATTTACAATATCAAGCTGTTTTTTCAGAAGACGCACGTCCCTGGTGGCAACGGTATGCCATGTAGTTGCCATTGTAGTTACATTGTAAAGCATATGGCATTCCGGTTTTTCTACAGTTCCAAAGTATGGCACAACCTTTTCAGGCTCCATAACTACTTCTCCAAGAAGGATCACTCCCGGGCATACAATCTCGCTGATCAGGCGCATCATACGCACAATGGTGTGTACCTGCGGAAGATTCCGGCATGGTGTGTTCAGTTCTTTCCAGATATAGGGAACTGCATCAATTCGGATTACATCAATTCCCTTGTTTGCAAGGAAAAGGAAATTATACATCATTTCATTGAAAACCCGCGGATTTCCATAGTTCAGGTCCCACTGATATGGGTAAAAGGTGGTCATTACATAATGCCCGATTTCCGGCAGCCAGGTAAAGTTGCCCGGAGCTGTGGTCGGAAATACCTGAGGCACTGTTTTCTCATAGAGGGACGGAATATACGGATTGTCGTAGAAGAAGTAACGGCTCATATATTCCCCGTCGCCCTGGCGGGCTTTTTTTGCCCATTCATGGTCTTCCGAAGTGTGGTTCATAACAAAGTCCATACACAGGCTGATGCCTTTTTTGTGGCAGGCACCGGCAAGTGCCTCCAGATCATCCATCGTCCCCAGATTTTCCTGTACTTTACGGAAATCAGCCACTGCATAACCGCCATCAGAACGGCCTTTCGGTGTATCCAGAAACGGCATCAGATGAATGTAATTTACATTGTTTTTTTCCAGATAGTCAAGCTTGCTTTCCACACCTTTCATGTTTCCTGCAAAATTGTCTATGTAAAACATCATGCCAAGCATGTCATTTTTCTTATACCAGCCCGGATCTGCTTCACGCTTTTGATCCAGTGCCTTCAATGTGCTGCTTCGTTCTTCATAGAAGCGGTGCAGCTGATCGCATAACTCGAAAAACATGGAATCATTTCCATAAAGCTCCATGTACAGCCAGCGTAATTCATCTGTTTTCTTTGCCATACGATCCTGAAAGATCTTATCTGTTTTCTCTCTTTGCTTCACTTTATATCCTCCTCGTATCTACTGGCAATTCTCAAAACTTCAGCTCGTACTTTGTAACATCCATCTCCACTTTGCCATCTGCAAAGAAGGAAATTCCATCTGCCTCCAGATCTGTATAAATCGTTGCAGTCATCACATGTTCTCCATCATTTACAAAAATCTCAGCACTAAAGCGATCCAGGATCAGCCGAAGCTTAATTTCTCCATTTTCACTATTCACAAGGCTTCTTCTCTGATGGATAATTGCGCGTCTGGAACCGGAGAACTTACGGTCAATTTTCAATACGGATTCATAAGGGCGGAAGCTTACTGCTGTATGGTACGTATCATTCTGGGCAAAACGCACTGCAAATTTCTTATAAATATTCTGCGCATCTGCCGGGCGAAGAGTGATTTCCATATCCACGCATCTTCCCTCTATGCCATCCAGACGAATTACATCCTCAAAAGCAACATTCTTATATTCTGTCTTATTTGTGCGAAGCTTCTCAATTTCCCGAACCGGTTTCTGGATCAGGCGGCCGTCTTTAATGGAAAGCTCTCTTGGAAGGCTCATCTGTCCAAACCATTTTCCCTTCGGAATTCTGTTATTCGCACATGTATCCCAGTTCTGCATCCAGCCGATCATAATTCTTCTTCCGTCTGGTGCTTCCACTGTCTGCATTGCATAATAGTCGATACCATAGTCCACTGCCTGGTCTTTTTCCGGAATAAAGGTTTTGGTCTCCTCATCAAATTTACCAATCAGGCAAAGAGTTCCATCACCATTGTGGTACTCAAAGCCTTTTGGAAGCATATCCTGAGGGCTTACAAGTACTACATCTTTTCCATCCAGGGTAAAGAAATCCGGGCACTCCCACATTTTTCCGAATCTGCCATCATTAGAAAGCATTACGGATTCAAACTCCCAGTTAAACCCATCTTCACTTCTATACAGAAGAATACGGCCGCCTGTTCCGTCCGCCCTGTCATTTACGATCACGCAGCGGTAAGTGCCATCCTCGCATTTCCACATTTTCGGATCACGGAAATCAAAGGGGCTGCTGTTTTCCGGCATGTCTTCTGCTGTAAGAATCGGATTTCGTACATCCTTTTCATAATCCATCCCATCACCGACTGCAAGGCTTTGTGTCTGTATATCGCGGACACCTCCATCCGGCTGTGCTTCTTTTCGCACACTGGTGTACATAAAAAGCTGTTTTCCATCTGGAAGCGTAATGGCACTTCCTGAAAAACATCCCACATAATCATATGGCATGTCCGGGGCAATGGCTGCCGGAAGGTATTCCCAGTGAAGAAGGTCATCACTTACCGCATGTCCCCAGTGCATTGGTCCCCACTGGGAATCATATGGATAATACTGGTAAAATAAATGAAATTTGTCTTTGTAATAAGAAAAACCATTGGGGTCATTCATCCATCCAACTTTTGGAGATAAATGAAATTCCGGTCTCTCCAAAGGTGTAATATTCTGAGCCATTGCATCTTCGTATCTTCTGGCATCTCTTAAAGTCTGACTTATCATAATCATATCTCCTGTTGTTATTTATTAATCAAAACACATTTCAAGATAGTAATTATGGGGTCCAAAAATATTACTATCATTGGACCCCATTTTGGTTTTAACCTTTTACTGCTCCGGAGGTAACACCCTCAACGATGTAACGCTGCAGGAACAGATACAGAACCAGGATCGGAAGCATAGCCAGAAGGAGGGCGGCCATTACCAGTCCGAGGTCTGTTGAATAAGTACCATAGAATGCCTGTGTTGCAATCGGAAGAGTATACAGTTCTTTACGTCCGAGAACAAGGCTTGGAAGAAGGTAATCATTCCAGAATGCCATTGCATCAATAATCGCAACTGTTGCGATGGTTGGTTTCAGAAGCGGAAATACAATTTTCCAGTATGTCTGCCATCTGGTACATCCATCAATAAATGCTGCTTCTTCCAGCTCCATCGGAACGCTGGTGTGAATTGCACCGTGGAACATGAATGTTGCCATGGAAAGGGAAAATCCCACATGCATAAGGATCAGAGTAATACGGCTGTTCAGTACTCCAAAGATACCACCGTAAAGAGAAACCAGCGGGATCATAAGTACCTGGAACGGAATAACCATAGATGCAATCATCAGGGAAAACAGAATACCGCATGCTTTCCATTTATTACGAACAATTACAAACGCTGTCATTGCAGAAAGCATAATTGTAAGGATCGTAGAAACTGTAGTAATCAAAAGAGAGTTTGTAAAAGATGTTGCAAAGTTCATCTTTTTCATGGCATCTGTAAAGTTAGTCAGAATAAAGCCGTGAGAGCCAACCAGTGCCAGCGGATCTGCCGTGATATCACCTTTTGTCTTAAACGCATTGAAAATTACCATGATAAACGGGAAGATAAATGCCAGAAACAGGATAACCAGCACTGCTATTGTAATAAAATGGCTGACTTTTTTCTTCTGAGCTGCTTTTTTGTTTTCATCCATCATGCTGCCACCTCCCCTTTCTTACCAATGTAAACCTGAGTAACTCCTACGATTGCGCAGACAACAAACAGAATTAATGCCTCTGCCTGGCCGGTACCGTAATTTTTGTAAGTAAATGCCTGATTGTATACGTGCATAGCTGCCATTACAGAAGAGTTAAATGGCTCACCTTTTGTCAGGGAAAGGTTTACATCATATACCATAAAGCATCTTGTGATCGTTAAGAAAAGACACTGTACAAAAGAAGATCTCATAAGTGGGATCGTTACGTTAATGGTTGCCTGTGTCTTGGTGCAGCCGTCGATCTGGGCTGCTTCCATAAGGCTCTTGGATACGCTCATAAATCCGGCTACATAGATCAGCATCATATATCCTGCGTACTGCCACACAGATACGATGATCAGACATGCCATTGCACCGTTGGTGGTTGCCAGCCAGGAGGTGGAAAGAGCACCTACAGAAAGAGATTTTCCAAGTGATACAAATGCACGGTTAAATACGAATTTCCATACATAACCAAGTACGATACCACCGATCAGGTTCGGAACAAAGAAGCCTGCACGGAAGAAGTTCTGACCTTTAATTCCGCTGGTAAGAAGGTATGCAAGGAAAAATGCTACCACGTTTACCAAAATTACAGCGATAACAGAATAAATCAAGGTACGTCCAAGTGCCTGCCAGTAAGCTGCATCCTGGAATGTAGCAATGTAGTTTGCCAGTCCAACAAATGGTTTGTCTTTTGAAACACCGTCCCAGCTTGTAAATGTAAGATATAATCCGTAGATAAATGGAAGGATTACAACTGCACTAAACAGGACAGTGGAAACGCCAGCGAACATCAAGTACTGTTTTACTTTATATTTCATGGTGTTTTGTTCCATAATCACGATCCCCTTTCCCTTTTCTTTTTTGTCTCCACCCTTTTCCCGCTGCCTCCGAAAATCTATAATCCAGTACTTTTCTTTTTGTGAGGGAAAGAGGCCGCACGCCGCATGGCACAGGCGTGCAGCCTCTTGAGGGGTGGCAAATTTCTATAAAACTACAGTATGTTTGTTAAATTAATAAGTTGTTACCAAAGGATAATTCTTAGTGCTCTACAGGAGTTGTGTTCTTCCAGTAGTCTTCAATCTCTGCTGCAAACTCAGCTCTGTCAATCTGTCCTGCGAGATATTTCTGGAAGGTTGCACCACAAATGGAAAGATGATCATCCGGAAGGTAATTGTAGTTATCAATCAGAGAGCCTTCATCTGCATATTTCTTAACAGATTTTCCAAGTGGATCGGATACTTCTTTTTCATTGTTAGAGAATGCAGGTACAAGTGCACATGTCTCAGCAATGAAGCTCTGTCCTTCATCGGAATCAGCAAGCCATGTAAGGAAGTCCTTAGCTGCCTGACGCTGCTCATCACTTGTTGCATCAGAGGAATCGATCATCATGAATTTGGAACCTCCACCAACAAGCTTCTCATTGGATCCGTCATCTGTGTTCTGCGGTACTGGCATCATTCCCATATTCTCTGTATAATCATATGCATTGATTACGGACCAGTCCCAGTTTCCTCCGAACATGAATGCGATCTGTCCTTCAGCAAGCATCATCTCGGTTGTCTCACGCTCTGCAGCGATTGCAGAATCTTTTGCGTAGTTATTCTCCATCATTACATCGAAGAAGTCCATAAGAGAATTGAATTTCTCATTGTTTGCAAGGTCTGCTGTTCCTTCATAAAGAGAGGAAACAAATGCTTCTACATCTGGCTGCTGCTCGTAAACCTCAGCAAGGAAGTGAGCTGCAAGGGACCAGTCCTCTTTCATGATACCGGTAGGTGTTTCCATTCCGCCTTCTTTCAGTTTCTCAAGAAGCTCTTTAAAAGAATCAAGTGTCTTGTAATCATCCGGATTGAATGTCTCGCCTGTGATTGCTTCGATTGCATCTGCATTGTAAATAACACCGCGTGCTTCAAGGCAGGTCGGGAAACCATTGATCTGTCCGTCAACTCCGATTGCGTAATCAGTCTCATTAACCCAGCTCTGATCGCTTAAATCAATTGCATGGTCTGCTGCAAGTGAATAGATATCTTTCGGGTCTACCATAGAGATTGTATATGGATCATTCGCAGAATATCTGGTAGCCAGATGAGCAGATACTGTATCACTATTGTAATAAACCTCTACGCCAACGCCGGTCTCTTCTGCATACTGAGCAGCTAATTCTTCGAACTGGCTCTGAACCTCCATCTTGGAGTTAAAAATTGTGATGTTCACATCGTCTGCCATAACCGGTACAGATACACTTGCCATTGTTGCTGCTGCAGTTGCAACTGCAATTGCCATTGAAATACGTTTTTTCATTTTTGCTTCCTCCTGTTTTTTACGTTCTTGTTGAGACGTTTTCTTGATGATTGTATGATAGCATTGCGTCTCAAATATGTCAAGCGGTTGTCATATATTTTTGTCCATTTCACATCACTTTGTTACATTTATACTATTTAGCTCTTTATGTTTTGTGCACTTTTACATGCTTTTTTCGTGTCTGTAGTTCATTTATTTTATTTTTCTTGTTTTTTTACGAAAATTGCTTCATTTTTTATCACAACCGCATGTCATATTCCTTATGCATCTGATCAATTCCGCGCGAAGCGTTTTTTTGTATAGCAGAAATATTACAGAGTAATTTCCTGCTATACAAAAAATCAGCTGTCATATTGTATTCTGAAATGTTTCAAAAACACCCCAGAATACACAATATGACAACTGACTAGAAAATTTTTCGAAGATAAAAAAATATTAACAATTCAGTAAAGCGGACATTCGCAATCCGCTTCGCTGCTTGCTCATGAACGCAGTCGCTTCGCGATCTGTCAGTGGGAGCTGAAGGCTCCCACTGACAGAAGCATCCCCCCTCACTCGCCGCTTAGTGCTCCGCGCACTTGAAGCGGGGAAATGCTTATCTGCGTTCAAGTCGTCCCTCGCTCAACCAGTGTAACCGGAAATACTGTCTTAGTAGGTACAACTTTCCCCTCATCAATCTGCGCAATAGCTGCTACTGCCAATTCTGCCATCTGTTCCACAGGCTGATGAATTGTCGTAAGTCCCGGACTTGTAAACTGGGCAATATTCACATCATCAAAACCTACGATCTTCAGTTGCTCCGGAACCTTGATTCCCAGATCTGCGCATGCCTGCAGTACATAGGCACCAATAACATCTGAACTGGCAAATACACCGTCCACATCAGGATTATCCACCAGTGCCTGTCTTACATATTCATAATATTCCAGAGAATCAAAAAGACGGTTATCCGTTACCATAACCACATTTTCTTCATTTCGATTCTTACAGATATCACGAAATGCAACCTCGCGGAGATCTCCTGGCATATGAATGTCAACCCCTGCACTTACTCCGCCGATAAACATCAGCTTCCTGCAGCCTTTCTCAATCAGAAGCTCCGTTGCCAGCACACCGCCCTGATAGTTATCACATTCAATCCCGGATGTCCCTTCATCCATAGAACGTTCCAATGTGATCAACGGGAAATCAAGATCTTCAAATTTCTCAGTTTCAAAACTTCCACTGCAAAGAACAACGCCGGTCACTCTTTCGCTCTTGCACATCTCAATACACTGTTCCTCACGTTCTTCTTTATACCTGGAAACAAAAAGCATGATACGATATCCCTGCTTCGCAGCCTCTCGCTCCAAACGGCTTAGTACCTTGGCAAAATAAGGATGTTCAATATTCGGCAAAATAACTCCTATCGTATTACTCTTCTGCTTTGACAGTGCGCGAGCTGTCTCATTAGGCTGATAATTCAGCTCTTTCATCACCTGATATACTTTCTCACGGGTCTTATCACTGATATATCCTCTGTTATTCAGGACTCTGGAAACTGTTCCTACCGTTAGGCCTGAGGCCTTCGCCACATCCTTAAGTGTTGCCATATATGTAAATCTCCTTTATTGCGAGCTGCAGTTTTTTTATTTCATCTTGATTTTATCACCTCGTAGTTTCTTGTGTCAACCGGTAAATACATCCTGTTTCTACATCCACCCGGCATCCATGTCACTGCAGGCCATCACCACGCAATCGATTCCAAGAAGGATCAGATAACCGCCAATAATAAAGCCCGTTGAAAACAACGCTACCCACGGCCAGATGATCATCAGACAGCCAAGGATGATTCCAAGAATATTTACAATCAAGGTAAAGTAATAGTAAAATTTTCCTGCTAGACGGACCAGAGGGATGTGGGTCAATCTGGAAACAGAATGAGCGATGAACCAGATTGGGAGAAGCAGGGTCATAATCAGCTCTCCGGCATTTGGGTACATCAGGAGCATTAGTCCGGCAAGGAGACTTAAAATTCCAGTCACCAGAGCAATGGTAGGTCCGAAGCCGATATAGCGCTCTGTTTTTGCATAAAATACAATATCTGAAATTCCGGTGATGACAGCAAGAAAACCATACGCAAAGGTAATTCCGCGGAGCATGCCGCCCGGATTACACAACGTATAAATCCCAAGAAGGATCAGCAGGATTCCCTCAATGAGTTCCAGCCAGCCATAACATGAACGTCTTCTCATTTTTCCTCACTCTCCTCTTTGTTATTTAAAATTTTCATAAACTCTTCGCCAGTTATCGTTTCTTTTTCATAAAGGAACATAGCCAGTTCATCCAGTTTTTTACGGTTGTCTGTCAGGATCTTTTTGGCTTTTTCATGTTCTCGTTTTACTAATTCTACAACCTTCTCATCGATTTCCTTCTGGGTATCTGCGGAGCAGGAAAGGGATGCATCGCCGCCAAGGTACTGGTTGGTAACGGTTTCCATAGCCACCATGTCGAACTCGTCGGTCATTCCGTAGCGAGTGATCATAGCTCTGGCAATCTTGGTTGCCTGCTCGATATCGTTGGAAGCGCCTGTGGTGATCTCGCCAAACACGATTTCTTCTGCAGCACGTCCGCCGGTGAAGGTTGCAATCTTATTTTCCAGTTCTTTCTTTGTCATCAGATACTTGTCACCAGTTTCTACCTGCATGGTATAGCCGAGTGCACCGGAAGTACGCGGAATAATAGTAATCTTCTGAACAGGAGCGGAATGGTTCTGAAGGGCTGCCACCAGGGCATGTCCGATTTCGTGATAGGAAACCACTTTTTTCTCCTGGTCAGAGAGAACTGCGTTTTTCTTCTGGTAGCCAGCAATTACCACTTCAATGCTCTCTTCCAGGTCTGCTTCTGTAACGATTGTACGTCCGTCACGGACTGCACGAAGTGCTGCTTCGTTTACAATATTTGCCAGCTCGGCTCCGGATGCACCAGATGCCATACGTGCGATAGTGTGGAAATCCACGTCATCGGATGCTTTGATTTTTCTTGCATGAACCTTCAGAATTGCTTCACGACCTGCAAGATCGGGAAGCTCAACTGGTACGCGGCGGTCGAAACGTCCTGGACGGGTAAGTGCCGGGTCAAGGGATTCCGGGCGGTTGGTAGCTGCCAGAATGATAACCCCATTGTTGCCTTCGAAACCATCCATCTCTGTAAGCAGCTGGTTCAGTGTCTGCTCACGCTCATCGTTGCCACCAACCTGGCCATCACGTTTTTTACCGATGGCATCGATCTCATCAATGAATACGATACATGGGGCTTTCTCTTTCGCCTGCTTAAAAAGATCACGAACTTTGGAGGCACCCATACCTACAAACATTTCTACGAATTCAGAGCCGGACATGGAAAAGAATGGGACATTCGCTTCTCCGGCAACGGCTTTGGCAAGCATTGTTTTACCGGTACCTGGAGGGCCTACAAGGAGAACGCCTTTCGGCATGGAGGCTCCCACGTCTGTGTATTTCTTTGGGTTATGAAGGTAATCTACAATCTCTGCAAGGTTTTCCTTGGCTTCATCCTCTCCGGCTACATCTGAGAAACGGATTCCTTCACTGGACTGAACGTAAACCTTGGCATTGCTTTTTCCCATGCCAAATGCCATGGAGTTTTTGCCTCCAGCCTGTTCCATCAGCTTCTTCGCCATATAATTTCCAAGAACTATGAAAATGATCAGCGGCAGTAGTCCGGTTACCAGGAAGCTGAGAATCGGGGAGGTCTGCTGGTCGATGTCCTTAGTAAAGGTGGCACCGCACTCATACAGGCGATCAGTGAGATCCGGGTCATTCATAAGACCGGTTTGGTAAATTTTTTCATTGTTCTTGTCGGTAAAGACGATCTGGTTATCTTCCACTTCTACTTTACCGATGTTTTTGTCATTGATCATGCTCATGAAGGTACCGTAATCGGTTTCTTCTACCTGATGCTCCATCAAGATTGGGGAAACCACCAGATTAAAGACGATCAGCACCAGAAGCACAATGCCGTAATAGTAGATCAACGGCTTTTTTGGGGTTTTTACTTCTTTCATGGTTGTAGTCCTTTCTTATGTAAACTAGTACATTGAAAATTAAGTTTCTGCTATATTGGCGCAGGATGATTTCTTCATATGCAAGGCGGAGGAAGGAGGCGTAGCGGTGGCTACGGCGACCGACGACAACGCAGCAGATGAAAAATCAGACAAGTCAATATGGCAGTTACTTAATATTCGATGTACTAGTAGTGTCTACTCTTCTGCCTCTTTCTTCTCTTCCAGGCGCTGGGCTTCAATAGCCTCCAGCGATACCAGAAGTGCCCGGTTTACTGCCTGCATTGCAAAATCAAGGGCGTATTCTGCGGTGAGGATTTTCTCCTCCGTTCCCGAGAGCACATTTCCAAATATTGGCTCCTTATTTTTCAAATTTATGTTTTCTGCCTCCAGCACTTTTCCAACTGCTGCCTCCACCTGGTCGTAGACGCCTGCCAGCTTCATTACACAGTCTGTCTTGGAATGGCGAAGTCTGTTTTCCAAAGTGATACGGCTTTCCTGACATTCCTGTCGAAGATTCTGGATCTGTTGGTGGAGTCTTTCCGTATCCATACTCTCCGCCAGCTGAATCCGACTGTGGGTCTGTTCCAGTTTTTTATCCAGCTCGTACATTTTTACGGATAAAATTTCATGTGCCATATATGGTTCCCTCCTCTCCTTGCGGATTACGTTATCATTTCCGTTCTTTCTCAAACAGGCTCTAGCGCATGTTTGAAAAAGGCTTTCTGCAAAACGTGCGTCACAATCGCACTCCGTAATCCTGATGATTTTATTCTAGTACAAGCAGAAGAAAGTGTCGATAGCCAAAAATTTCACCGTGTATAGACAAAACGGGCAAAGTGTAAAGATACACCTTGCCCGTTTGATCTCTTATTTAGTTCCCTCCATGTATTTGCATCCGGCCTCTGGATTCTATTCCCAGTCAGTCTCCGCCTCCGTCAATTTCACTTTCAAAACTGCTTCAAGGTCAATAAACGCAGGAATAAAACTGTCACGAATAAACAGGAGCATTTCATCAATCGCATCTTCGTTATATATAAACAGATGTATTTCTTTTTTTCAGCATAAGCAGCCATACAGCAGAGTCATTTACAAATCCCAATCTGTATCCCAGCTGTAAGATTTCTCTGGGAGAACCCGTCTCCGCGCCAGCTGCGCCATGAAGCTTCAATACTTCCTGTAATGCTTTCCATGCAAGTTCAAAAGTAAGATTAAATTGTCCAATTACACCTGTTCTGTATATTTCATTATTCTCAGCAAGTTTAAAATCAGCATTTTTCAGCACAGAAAGACAGTTAGAAAAATTATCAAGTTTTTTCATAGATTACAACCCTTTCTGGAAGATCATAGCCCATACTTTGCCGCCTCCATTTCCTGTAAATACAGTCAAACGATATTTTATAGTTCTTCTGGAGCATTCTTTCCCATCATAATCAAATAGACTTCGTGTACGATCATATCCAGATTCTTCGTATCCTCCGGTGTCCAGTCCTGGAAAATACCAAAGATAGCATGGCTATGGTAACGGAGGATCAACTTCAGTTCCTGGCGGCTGTAGTTCCGGTACAAATTTTCTTCCTCCACAATGCTCTCAAACAACTCGCAGGTTCCTTGCATAAGGGTTTGTTCCAGTTCTTTTCCATAATTACTTTCTATTCCTTTTCGCACTTCGGGTATAGCATTGATGGCAAAAACAAACAGATACTTCAGCGCTGCTTCTGCGCCACCCTGCTCTTTGCACGCCTCCAGCAGCCGCCTGGTTCCCCGCTTTATGCTCCACTGAATCATATCCGGTATTCCTTCGAAATGGTAGTAAAATGCCTGCCTGGTGATCTGGCACTCTTCCACAATATCCTTTACTGTAAGCTTCTTTACTTTTTTCTCCAGAACCAGCTTACGGGCTGCTTCTGTGATGATTTCTTTCATGTCCATATACTGTGGTTCTCTTTCCTTTATCCGGTGTTGAATCATAAACAGTCTCTAATTCTTATACCTTAATAGCTACATGCAAATCATATTATCGGCAACAACGACTAACTACAGCTCATACAATTTCACAGGTTATATATCTTTAACAATTTTCCTATGACGCTTATACCCACTGCATTTTCCAATAATGCTTATATTCATACTTTGAGTTTCTAATTTGACTCTTCTGAATCTGCAATATTTTCCTCATCTACAGTATCTTGTTTCTCTGGTACCACTGCATCTTCTCGCACCTGCATAGCGGCTCTCTCACGAATGCTCTTCTTCGGGGCGGCCGGTTGAGATTGCTGAGAGGATTTCTTCCTGGCTGGGTCTACTGCAAATTTGCGTTCCGGATCAGCCTTGGCAACTTTGCCTAAACGGGTGGCACCCCAAAGTAAAAACAGCGGAAGCACAATAGCTGTAAAAAGAAGCCCCAGATTCATCAATCCGGTAAAAAACAGAATTACCTGCATGACAATCTCTGTTATAAGAAGCGATATGGCCAGTTTCACAGAAAATCTGCTCTTATCTACTCTGTTGGAATTTCTTACAGATAGAAATCCAACTACAGCTTCCCAGATTCCTACTGCAATAAAACAAATACCAATCCCTTTCAGAAGTCCACTTCCCACTCCGGCATTCTCAAGAAGTTCTACATACTCTGCAGTTCCTTTATCTGCTTCCAGAGCTGTCATAAAGAAATTGATTCCATACATGATCGTGGAGGTAATGGCTGAAAACATCAGGAAAATACCACCAAACATCAGACACATCTTGCCATTCATCGCCTGCCGTGTCACCTTCATCTGCTCAAATTGATCCATAATCAAACCTGCCTCTCTTTTTTGCGAACCGACAAAAACACAATTTTAATATTAGTCTAACATATCACTTTTCGTTTTTCAATGTACAGGTTCCTGTTCATGTAACAAACATTATGGGTTACGATTCTCGATCTTCGCAGAAACACGCTCTAGAGCGTGTTTGAAAAAGGCTTTCTGCAAGATGTGCGTCACAGTTTGTGGGAGATTTTGTCCGGATGAGGGCGCCGTAGCGGGCTACGGCAACCGAATTCGGGCAAAATCTCCCGCAAAGTGGGGCGTGCAGATTGCGGGAATGATTTTTCAAACAGGCTCTAGCTTAATAATTACCTTTACTTTCCAGATTCAGCTTTATATAATGTATTAGAGTGTGTTTGACGCACAAGTTACATGTGAAAGGCAGGTTTTACCAATGAACTGCAATAAAAAAGAGCTTTTACTTTATGCCGTTACTGACCGCAGCTGGTTAAATGGCAGAACTTTATATGACCAGGTCGAAGAAGCCTTAAAAGGTGGGGCTACCTTCATTCAGCTACGCGAAAAAACTCTGGATACAGATAGTTTTCGCAAAGAAGCTGCGGAAATCAAAGAGTTATGTGCGCGCTATCATGTACCATTCGTAATCAATGACAATGTAGAAATTGCAAAAGAAATCAATGCCGATGGCGTTCATGTAGGGCAGGAGGATATGGCTGCTGGTAATGCCAGAGCCATCCTCGGTTCTGACAAAATCATCGGCGTTTCTGCGCATACAGTTGAAGAGGCTGTTCTTGCTGAAAAAAATGGCGCAGATTATCTGGGAGTAGGTGCCGCATTCCAAACCGGAACCAAAAAAGATGCCGGCAATATCAGCCATGAAACTATAAAACAAATATGTGAGGCTGTAAATATTCCCGTTATTGCTATCGGTGGAATTACACATGACAATGTAATGGAGCTGGCTGGAAGCGGTATCTGCGGAATTGCAGTTGTAAGTGCCATCTTTGCAGCTGAAGATATTACAAAAGCAACCAGAGAGCTTAAAGAGCTTACTCTCAAAATGAAAGATTCTACTTGTATTTCCAAAGACAATGCATCTTCTAGGAAAGGAATTTCATGTTAAGGGGTGCCATCTGGGATCTGGATGGTACGATTCTGGATTCTATGTCAGCCTGGGATCATGTAGGCGAAAATTACCTGCGAAGCCAGGGAATTGAACCTGAACCGGATCTGGATGAAGCAATCGCCACTATGAGTCTCCACCAGGCAGCTGACTATTTTATTGAGCACTATGGTGTAAAACAGACCCGAGATGAATTGATCAAGAGTGCTGTAGCAATTGTAGATGATTTCTACCGCTATGAAGCTCAGCTGAAGCCTCATCTGAAAGAATTTCTGGCTCAGCTTCATGAGACCGGAGTCAAAATGTGTATCGCCACTGCTACAGAGCGCTCCCTCGTGGAAGCTGCCCTGGCACGTTGCAGAGTGCTTGACTATTTCAGCGAAATCTTTACCTGCTCCTCTGTGGGTGCCGGAAAGGACGAACCAACCATTTATCGGGAAGCCTTGAACTTTCTTGGCACTGACCGAACCAATACCATGGTCTTTGAAGATTCTCTTCATGCCCTTACTACAGCTAAGAAAGATGGCTTCTATACCACTGCTGTGTACGACTCTCATGAAGAAAATCAAGAGGAAATACAGCGTCTGGCAAACTGTCGGATTCATGATTACGGTGAGTCGGAAGAGTTTATTAATTTTACAAAAAATCTATAGAACTTTTTATTTGTCGGGAAGCTTAATTGCTTCCCGATATTCTTTATTCAACCAAGTATCTACTACATTGACGCAGGATGATTTCTTCATATGCAAGATGGAGGAAGGAGCCGTAGCGAGCTACGGCAACTGAATTCGGGCAAAATATACCGCAAAGTGGAGCGTACAGATTGCGGGAATGATTTTTCAAACAGATTCTAGTACATCGAAAATTAAGTTTCTGCTATATTGACGCAGCAGATGAAAAATCAGACAAGTCAATATGGCAGTTACTTAATATTCGATGTACTAGCTTATCTGCCACTTCACATGACTTCCCTTCTCGTCTTTGCTGACGATCAGCTGATCTTCAATCTCCTGCTTCAGCTCGGTCACATGAGAAATAATTCCAATCAGCTTGCTTCCTCCCGCCAGTTCCTGAAGAACCTTTACCGCCTGTTCTCTGGAATGCTCATCAAGGGAACCGAAGCCTTCATCCACAAACATTACATCAAGATGTATCGCTGCAGAGCTCTCCTGGATCTGATCTGCCATTCCAAGTGCCAATGCCAGGGCTGCCATAAAGGATTCTCCTCCGGAAAGGGTACGGACTTCACGCTCTTTGCCGGTAACATTAGAATATACCATAAGATCCAGACCACGATTCTTGCCTTTCCCCGCATTCTCCTCGTCTACCATACGAAGCTCAAACTGTCCGGCAGACATATTCGCAAAGCGGCGATTGGCCGCATAAAGAATCTTCTCCAGGTAATATCTCTGCACATAGGTTTCAAGATCCATACGGTTTCCGGACATATTTCCAGACAACAGCTTATAAAGAGTTTCCAGCTTGGTATGCTTTTCAATAATCTTACCTCGCTTCTCCATCTGAGGGCTAAGAATATCATATGCCTCTTTATCAGCTTTATACTGTTCTTTATAAAGTTCCAGTTTCGTCTGAGTCTGAAGCCGTACTTTCTCAGCTTCCTCCATCTGGGACTTGGCAGCTTCCATATCCGGCTTGCTCCTGCCATCTATGGCTTTTCCAGCTGTTTCTGCAGTGGTCTGTGCGGCTAGTTTTTTTCGCTGCCAGCTGTCTGCTTCTTTTTGCAAAAGCTCCGCTGTTTCACGGGTATAGTTCTCTGCTATGTCCGCCCATTCTGCCTCTGTCATATTTTTCTCATTCATCAGAGTCTGATAAAAGGCCTGCCGCTCCTGGTAAAGCTTCTGGTGATCTGGAAGTTCCCCTTCAAATCGTTTAATCAAGCTGGTACAGTTAACCAGCTCTTCAGAAGACGCTTTTTCTTTCTTTTCAGCTTCCTTGGAAGCAGCTTCTGCAGCTTTCCATTTTCCTTTTGCCTGGTTAAACTCTGTCATAGCCGCCTCTTCTGATGGATATTCCCGGGAATCATTCAACTGCTTCAGAAGAGCTTCCGCGCTCTTGGCTGACGCTGCTGCCTCAGTTAGCTTTTGTCCGCATTCCTCTACGGCAGTTTTTCCTGATTTCTTCCGCTCTTCTACCTGTCCCAGAGCATCCTGAAGATTACGCAATGTTTTCTGGGCTGTATTAAGTCTTGTACCCTCTTCCTGTAATAAAGTTTTCCAGGTTCCAAGAAGTGTCTGTATCTGCTTCAGCAATACATTCCAATTACACTCGTTATCCGCCATCTGATCCTGGGCTGCACCAGTGACTTCTGAATTTCTGCTCTCCTGGAAATTTTTTATATTGTCTCCTAAAGAATCAAATACTTCCAGCATTCCTGCTTCCGGAAACTGCTCATGATCATTTAAAATACGCGTGCACAGCTTCCTTCCTGTCTCTTCCAAAAGTCGTTCTTTTTCTGCAACTATATCCACGGCTGACCTTGCTTCACCGGCAGACTGTTCCTGCCTGTTTCGAAGCTCAGAAACTTCTTTTTCTGCCAATTCCAATTGCTCGCGGGTGAGATCTCTATGAAGGGTAGAAGCTATGCATGGATTCGGATGTTCTATTGCACCGCATACAGGACATGGTTTCCCTGGCTGAAGCTCGCGCGCCAGAAAACCAGCCTGCTCATCCAGAAAAATTCTCCGCATAGACTCATATTCCTGGCTCTTTGCGTCATATCTGATTCTATTCTTCTGGTATGTCTCTCGTGCTTTCTTCGCCAGTTTTTTCTGTGTTTCTACACCTTTAAGAAGATCTTCCGTTTCTTGTACTTCAATACCAAGTACTTCCAGTTCCTGATTTTTCCCTTTCCAGACAGCAATTTTCTCATTAGTGTCGGTCAGCTTCTCTGACTGAGCCCTCCAGTCTGCTTCCTGCTTCTCCATTTTCTCCAGATCTTCTCTGGCTTTGCGGTCTGCGGTCTGCGCTGCGGTCAGATTTTGCTGGCTGGTTTTTACACTTTTTTCTGCTTCCTTGATCTGCTTAAGGAGCTTCACTTCTTTATTCACGCGCTCATAAATAGTGGTGTACGCCTTAAGCTCCTTCTCTGCCGTTTCTTTCACCGCCTTCGCTGTCTGAATGGCAGATTGTGACTGTTCTTTTAATAAAGGAGCTCGTTCCTGCTGCTCCTTTAAGGCACTCTCACAGGTCTGCATATTACGCAAGGCATCCTGACAGCGTGCGTATTCGCCTTTTATTTCGTATGCTTTCTTAATTCTCTCTGACAGAATGGTCTTTTCCCCTATTTGTGCTTCCACTTTCCCACATTCAGAAAGCTGAACCTCAGCGCTTTCCAACTGCGCATATAAATTCGTCAGCTGAATGGAACTGTTGTAGATATCCCTTTTTTCGTCGCGGAGTTTTGATGCGGATTGTAATTCTTTCGAGGTAAAATTCACACTTTTCTCCAGTGTTCTGCATAACTCGCCCAGATGATTCAGAAAGCAATCCATCACTACAATTTCCCCATTCAAAACCTGCTTTTTTAGCCCTTCTATTTCCTGCCACTGGTCATATTCCTGGGGAATTACCACATGGGCAGCTTCAGTCTGACATGCAGTTTTGATCTGAGCAATCTCTTTTTCCAGGGAACGCTTGCGATTCATCAGCTCGTCCACAATATTCTGGTATAATTCAGTGTTAAACAGCTTCCGGAAGATGACTTTCTTATCATCAGATTTTGCACGAAGAAGCTCCATAAATTCTCCCTGAGCGATCATGGCAACCTGCATAAACTGGCTTTTGGTAAGACCGAGGATCTCCCCCAGCTTGCTGTCAGCTTCCTTCTGTGGATATTCGGTACCATCTGGCATGATCAGGCTGACAGCCCCCGGTACTTCACGGCTTCCTGTATTTTTCCCCGCCCCTCTGGTCAGAAGCTTCAGATGTCTGGGAACACGGCGGACAGTATACAGCAGGCTATTTTCTCCTGTCCCTTCGGAAAAAACAAGCTCTACAAATGGTTCAACGTTCAACTCTGCATACTGGCTTTGCAGTACAACACCATCTTTCTTGTTTGTACTGGAGCTGGCTTCACCGTAAAGAGCAAATACAAGGGCATCAAATATAGTTGTTTTTCCTGCTCCGGTGTCTCCGGTCACAAGAAACAGATTCTGATTCGGCTCCTGAAAATCGATCTGTGTCAGTTTTCCGTAGGAACCAAACGCCTGCATGGTAAGTTTCACAGGTCTCATTTCGCCACCTCCTGTACTGTATTGATAACCTCCTGAAGAATTTCCTGCTCTTCCGCATCTGCATTTCCGAGGAACTGGCAGCAAAGTTCAAATGGATTCAATTCACGCTCACTGTCTGCATGTCTGGTATAATCAGCCTGCCGCACAGTCTCACGGCGTATCTCTAAAAGCCCTGGAAAAGCCAGGCGCAGACGATCCTGCATATCAATTACGTCCAGATCCACCTTATCCGTAAGAATTACTGTCACATAATCTTTACAGCGCTGTGCCAGAACACTCTCTAAATCTCCCTTAATCACCTTTATCTGGCGCAGCGGTTCCAGTGGAATTACTTCTGTAGTGATTTCGCCCTTTTGTTTTATGTCAACCATTATAATTCCTTTATTCTGACCTGCTTCACTTACAGAGCATGCCAGCGGCGTTCCACAATAGCGATAAAACTCGCCGCCTGCTTTCATTGGCTTATGAATATGTCCCAGTGCCGCATAGTCAAATTTCTGCAGAATATCGGCTGACACCTGGTCAATATTTCCTACTGTCCGGATCTCAGAGTCCATTCGTTCAATTTCTTCTGCATTCTCCCCCATGCAGATAGATTGATGGCTGACCAGAACGTTTCTCTGGTCTATGTTGACCTGTTCACGTTCTATCAGTCTGTGAATCGTATCATTGTAAGAAAGATTATTTCCATTCTCGTCTGTGCCAGTGATCAGCTTCACCATGGAAGGCTTCACAAAGGGAAGCAAATAAAAATTCACCGGACCATATTCATCCTGGAGTACCACTTTCTCAATATGATCTTCTTCTGTCTGAGGCGGTATTCCGATCATATAAATTTTCTGACGGTCAAGCACACTCCGAAAACAGTTCACACGAGGTGCACTGTCGTGATTTCCACTGATCATCATAATTACAGAATCCGGAACTGCATTTCGCAGCTTTCCGATAAAATGATCAAACACCTCCACTGCTTCTGCAGACGGAACTGCTTTGTCATAGATGTCCCCTGCGATCACGATCGCATCAGGCACTTTCTCTGCGGCCTTCTGAATTATTTGATCCAGTATATATTCCTGATCTTCTCTGAGATCACGATTGATTAATTTCAAGCCAATGTGTAAATCTGATAAGTGAAATATTCTCATAAACCGTTCCCCATTCTTATCTTCTCAAAATTCCTGTTAAACTATATATTTCATATACCTTAATGTTACCGATTGTATATATAAAACCAACTTCATAGCCCTATGCATTTCTGTTATATTCTCTCTCAATCCACGCCATCAACACATCTACTATGTATTCCTGCTGCTCTTCTGTGAGCTGCACTCCTGCTGGAATTCTATGCCACTTATACAAGCATCCCCGACAGCAGCAGCCAGTAGCATGCTGAGCCAGGAATACAGGGTGCCCGCGCATTGGAGTCTGTTTGCCATCATTGGGAATCTGAGCCGGAGCCAGACGTGTTCGCACAAAATCTGAGGCATGACTGCGGATGGTATCCATTCCTTTCTCCCGGATATACTGTATATCCTTGTCCTTCAGATGAAAACGACTGCGAAAATTCGAGCGGGACAGGCGGGCAAACAGATCACAAAACTGGTCCTGTTCCGGATCATATTTTCGCAAATACTTCTCATATCCATTCAATATTTCTGCAATTTTCAAATTAAGCTCTGAACTATTATACGTATAGTTCTCATCCTCTAAACGAAAATAGAAATCTATATTAACTTTCAGCTTATTGTTTCCACGCTTTATTCCTCTGCCGCTATTTCTAAAGTTACTACTATTCGTCGTATTATTAATTCCTTCATTTTTTTCATTTGTTCCACCGCCTTCTTCCTGCACCAGAAATTTCACCTGCGCTGCATGCCTCTTCAGAAGAGGAATAATGCAAAAATACAGCCGGTCCTCTTCCATATGAAGATACCCCAATACCTGTTTGTCTTTATTCATAAGCTGAATCTGATTCCCATGGAAAGCTTTTGGAAACAGATATTCGCCAGACTGCAAGCTTGCTATAAGCCTGCCTTCCGGGGATGCGGCTTCTGCCGCCAGAAATGCTTTAACCCGATAAATTCTCTGACCTTTCCTATCTGTGCTCTCTGGTTTCATCAGGGAATCCAGAACCAGTAATGGGTTCACATATTGCATAGAAAGATATTCAAACAGCTTCGCCTGGATGCGAAAACGGTATTCCTTCAAATCTGGTACAGAAGATAAGTCTTCTGCGTTTACGGCATTCTCCGTTCTCTCAAGGAGGGCTGCGGCTGCATGACGAATACTGGTAAGAAAAAGCGCGAAATCCTCTTCCTCCGGATCCCACATATATTTTCCACAGGCAGCCTGATAATACAGTTTCCCCTGGGCTTCCTTTCGTTCTTCTTCAGAAAGATTCATACTATAGTGCAGATAAATATTCCTTGGTATAAAAGCAGCCTCGTTCCATTCACCAGACCATTCCTGATGCTGTTCCCTCTTCCCAGATTTATGATTGTCTGTGCCATGAGCCTCTGTTCCATAAGCTTCCGTTCCATATGCGTTCTGCATTTCCCGACTATCGCTCTGGCTCAGTATCCGATACGCTTCATTTATCTCCTGTGCACGCTGAATATGAGCTTCCCTTACTTCATTCAATGAGTCCGGATGAAAACGGCTGATCATCTTATGATATTTTCGCTTAATTTCTCTTTCATCATCTTCTGGGACAATCCCCAGAAGTTCTATTGCATCTTGTGTATTCATTATATATTCCCGATATTTTTATTTCGTTTTTGTCTTCATATTCTTTCAGTATACATTATTTCAAGTAAAAGGGCTATAAATTTCCAATTTAACTTACTCTGAGTAGATGTCATTATAAATGGGAATCGGTTAGATATTGTTATGATTTATGGCTGGGAAACTAGTTCCCAGCCATTTTTTCTGATGTGTCTTGTTATAATTTTATCGGATGTGTTTCGAAAATCTTTCGTTTTCTTATTGATCTTAGGTATTTTGGTTGATCTTTAGCGGCTTATGAATCTTTAGTAATTTACAAATCTTTGGTGAAACACAGAACTTTCGTACTTCTAAGTTCTTTTGTATTTTCAGATTCTTTTGTGCTTTATTGCTTTCTTTCGTATTTCAGATTTCTTAAGTGTTTTTCGTATTTCTCTTTCGTTGATGTATCTATACTACCATATCTGTCGCTTTTTGTCATCTGGCAAAGTGAACATATTTTCGATTGTATTTTCATCTATTTTTTATTCTATCAATATATTACATCAATACCAGCATGATAATCCCAACTATCACAAGAAGGGGAAGTGCTATGTAGATCAGACCTCCCAGAACTAATCCGATCAGGACAAGGGGAAGGAATATCAGACGAAAAAAGATTTTCGTAATTCCCCAGGTTGCGCGGAAGGCAAGTCCGATCATTTTGCCAAATATACCAAACATTAAAATGATAAATAACAGCGTCAGCATAAATTGTCACCTCGTTTTCTTTTCAGGCATTATACAATATGGTCTGCCCTTTACTGTAATCAACAACTTAATGGGGATTTTCACTTCAAATAAAGAAAAAATTTACAAACAGCGTAAAAAGCCCCCTGCGGAATCATTCCGCAAGGGGCGATTATTCACTATACGATTATATACTTCGCTTAAGCCATCATCGGCTCCAATGCCTTAGCCAGCTTCTCTTTTTCAGCTTCTGCCTCTGCAAGATCTTTACCCAGTGTAGTATAATAAATCTTAATCTTCGGCTCTGTTCCGGATGGACGAACAACTACTGTCTCGTTATTCTCCAGTTTGTAAATGAGAACATTTGCTGCCGGAAGACCGGTCTCCTCAGGCTTCTTATAATCGGTAACCTTCACTACCTTGTAGCCTGCAATATCTGCCGGCGGGTTGTCACGGAATTTCTGCATGATTCCTGCCATAGTGTCCATTCCGCTGAGTCCCGGGAATTCAAAGCTGTCAACCTTGTTCAGGTAGCGGCCATACTGTGCGTAAATCTCCTCAAGTCTCTGCTTCAGGGAGCTTCCAATGCTTCTGTAGTATGCAGCCATCTCGCAGATCAGCATGGATCCGATAATGGCATCCTTATCACGTACATACGGTCCTGCAAGGTATCCATAGCTCTCTTCAAATCCGAAAATGAAACGGTCCACTTCACCAGCAGCCTCAAGCTGTGCGATCTGGTCACCGATCCACTTAAATCCGGTAAGTACGCTTCTAAGCTCTACACCATAGTGCTCTGCAACTGCATCTGCAAGAGGTGTGGAAACGATAGATTTCACTGCAACCGGGTTCTTCGGCATTGTGCCTTTCTCGATACGGCCAGCTGCAATATAGTCAAGAAGAAGAACTCCCACTTCATTACCACTTACCAGCTCATAGGAACCGTCCGGGCATTTCATGGCAATACCAACACGGTCTGCATCCGGGTCAGTAGCAAGCATAAGATCTGCTCCTGTCTCCTTGGCAAGCTTCAGTCCCTGCTCCAGCGCTGCGAAAATCTCCGGGTTCGGGTAGCTGCATGTGGTAAAATAGCCGTTCGGGTATTCCTGTTCCGGAACAATCGTTACATCTGTGATTCCGATATCCTTCAGGATCTGGGTTACCGGCACAAGTCCGGAACCATTCAGCGGGCTGTAAACCAGCTTCAGTCCTGCTGTCTTACAAAGGCCTGGACGAACCTGGCGGGACTCGATTGCATCGTAAAGAGCACGTTTGCAGTCATCACCAACAAAGCGGATCAGACCTTCCTCAACGCCCTCTGCAAAGGACATGTATTTCGCGCCTGTCAGAATGTCTGTCTTCTGGATCTCATCATAAACGATAGCTGCAGCATCATCTGTCATCTGGCAGCCATCCGGGCCGTAAGCCTTGTATCCATTATATTTAGCAGGGTTATGAGATGCGGTAACCATAATACCCGCGTTGCACTCATAGTAGCGTGTCGCAAAGGAAAGGGCCGGTACAGGCATTAATGCATCATAAATTCTGACCTTAATGTCATTGGCAGCCAGAACTCCTGCTGCTGTTTTCGCAAATATATCACTCTTCAGACGGCTGTCGTAGCTGATTGCAACGGTCTGAGTGCCGCCCTGAGTCTTCACCCAGTTAGCAAGCCCCTGTGTAGCCTGACGCACTACATAGATATTCATACGGTTGGTACCTGCTCCAAGAACTCCACGGAGTCCTGCTGTACCAAATTTCAGAGCTACTGCAAAACGATCTTTAATTTCTTCGTCGTTTCCTTCAATCTTAGATAATTCTGGTTTCAGATCTGCATCCTCGAGATCCGCTGCCATCCAGCGCTTGTACTCTTCGTTATACATTTTAACCACTCCTGCCATTATTATTCTATTTATTTTGTCGAATATTACTACAGATATTAATAATATACCACATTTTTCACGAAACGGCAATATAAGCAACAAATTTCTACCAGACATTTTTTCTCTGTTTTCCACTAATTTCCGACAATTATACATTTCAGCCGCAGTTCACAGGGAGTTACTGTTCACTGGTAACATTCCGCGAGGTGTTTTTTGTGAACAAAGTTCACAGAAAACCCGAGAATTAAGTTTGCGCAGCAAACGCTACTTCTTGTGCTTGTCACAAGAAGGTTCGTTTTTCTGTGCATCGCGAAGCGAGTTACTGGTCACGGAGTGAACAGTAACCACAGGGAACATTCCATTCTCACATTGTCAATTTAGGTATAGCGTTCTCGGCTTTTTTACGCTATAATAAGATAGTGTGTGAAAGCAACCATCCTAACTGCTTTCCCTTTATCTGTCATTGAGATTTGAAAAACACTATAAAATTCAATTGCAGCAATCTTTACAGCTGCGGAACGGAGGAGATTATGGAAATTGTCTGCTTAGACTTAGAAGGTGTGCTTGTCCCGGAGATCTGGATCGCATTTGCCGAAGAAACCGGCATTCCGGAGCTGAAACGAACCACAAGAGACGAGCCTGATTACGATAAATTAATGAAATACCGCCTGAACATTCTGAAAGAGCATGGTCTTGGTCTGAAAGAAATCCAGGAGACCATCGCCAAGATCGCCCCGCTTCCAGGCGCCAGGGAATTTCTGGACAAATTAAGAGCACAGACTCAGGTTATCATACTCAGTGACACCTTTTCCCAGTTCGCAGGTCCTCTTATGAAAAAGCTGGGCTATCCTACCATCTTCTGCAACACACTGGTAGTGGGCGAAAATGGCGAAATTACTGATTTCAAAATGCGCTGCGAAAAGTCCAAATATACCACTGTGAAAGCCCTGCAGTCCATCGGCTACGACACCATTGCCAGCGGTGACAGCCACAACGACCTTGGCATGATCCAGGCAAGTAAAGCAGGATTCCTGTTCAAGAGCACGGATGCGATCAAGGCTGAATATCCGGAGATTCCGGCTTATGAAACATATGACGAGCTGTATGACGCAATTATGAAGGCAATTAAAAATTAATGTAAAGTAAAACTTGGATTCCATCCAGTTTCCGCCAATACATAGCAGTTGGGCAACTGCTATTCCTAAGCATGTCATTTCAGGTGCGCTCTTAGCGAAGGTAAAATCCACAACCTGCATAGACTTAGGCGTGAGGGCTTTCCCGAACGTCTTAGCCAGAGTTGACCGTTAGTTCACCGGAGCGCGGCACCGACCTGTGTGGAATATAAGTTGCCCAACTGTGTACCTCTTATATCTTCTTCACGCTTTCCCGCTCAATAAACTGCGTACACATCTGCATCTTGATCTTAATCCCGTCATTATCTTTCAGAATATCCCGCAACCGCCTTACAACAGCTCTTCCCATCTCCTGCTTCGGCACCCGGAGTGTGGTCAGAGGCGGATAAGAAATTGAGGAAAAAGTAAGGTCGTCAAATCCCACAATAGATATGTCCTCCGGAATCCGGATTCCAAACTCTGCCATAGCCTTCATAGCCCCCAGCGCGATCATATCGTTGTCTGCGAAGAAAGCTGTAGGCAGCTTCACCTTCTCAGACAAGTACCGCTTCATATTTTCGTAAGCACCGTCGATGGTAGTTGCCATTGTAAAAATATAGTCCTTATTCAGGGGAAGTCCCGCCTTTTGCAGTGCTGTCTGATATCCTGCAAAACGAGACCGGAAAGGTTTGATCCTGAAATCTCCCCGCAGATAACCAATCTCTTTATGCCCATTGGCAATGAGATACTCTGTAGCCATACGCGCAGAATCTGCATTATTGATCAGCATGGCATCAAAGCTCATATCCTCTTTCCAGTAATCAATCACAATAAACGGACAGGTCATTCCGCGGATCAGGTCAATGTCCGCATCCACCATCTCTGTTCCCAGAAGGATCACGGCCGACGCCTTGTCATTCATGATCCACTTCGCCTGTTCCTGATATCCAGGATCTCTTTTGTCCAGATTACACATCTGCATTTCCATTCCACAGGCGCGGCATTCCTGTTCCACCCCGGAAATCAGCTGGATAAAAAAGGGAGAATCCTCAACCACAGCACCATCCCGCTTAAACATGACAAATTTTATTTTACGGATATGATTTTCCTCAAAATACCCAAGATCCTGCGCCACTTTAAAAATCTTCGCAGATGTCTCAGCATTCACGCCTTTTTTGTAGTTTAGTGCATTTGAAACAGTTGCCGGAGAAAATCCTGTGATCTCACTGATTTTTCTCACACTCACTTTCATTTTAGTTCCTCCTCTGTCGGTAAAATAATGCCATACATCTGCGAAAAAAAGACGCTGCAAAAACAAGCTATCACCTGTTATTCGCAGCGTCTTCTCTGATCATTTTATGCCGGGAACGCAACTCCCGCTCTTAAAATTATGTTCGGATAAGGTGTAAACTCACCTGTACGGATTGCAAATTTGCACTGTGCAGACATCTTTTTCAGATCTACATGATCAATTCTGCTCTCCTCTGCCTCAGGAAGGCTCTGCTGAATATATGCAAGAAGCTCCGGATTTTTTTCCTCAATCTCATTTGCAATGGTGTAGGCTTCCACTTCTGTCTCCGCCAGCACTGCATCCATCACCTGTTTAAAGATGGGAACCCCTCCGCATACAACCAGGTCTACAATCTCCACGCCCTTTGGAATGGGCATTCCTGCATCACCGATCATAAACAGATCTTTATGTCCCAGCTCTGCGATACAACGGATCAGCTGGGCATTTAAAATCCCTGATTTTTTCATGCTATTCCTCCTGCATCTCTGATTATTACTATAAATCTTTTTCGGATTTTTTTCAACTTTTCAAATTATTTTAACATTAAGAAAGATTTTGTTGGTTACCTAATTATTTGTTCTCGTTTCTTGCCTGAAGTGCCATCTTCGCCTGAAGATTTCTCTGTGTCTGGTCGATTACGACTGCAAGGATGATAACCAGACCACGGATAACCTTCTGCCAGAACTCGGATACACCACACATTGTCATACCATCATTGATAACACCGATAACAAATGCACCGACTACAGTTCCGATAATGGTTCCGGAACCACCGCTCATGGAAGTACCACCAAGTACGGTAGCTGCGATGGCGTTCATTTCCCAGCCATCACCAGATGCAGGATGTGCTGCGGAAAGCTGTGCGGTGTTGATCATACCAACCCAAGCTGCACAGAAGCCGGAGATCATGTAAACGATAATTTTGATCTTGTCTGCTTTGATACCAGAAAGACGGGCAGATTTCTCGTTGCCGCCGACTGCAAGTACATACCATCCAAATGGAAGCTTCTTCAGGATGATAACGGAAATAATTGCAAGCACTGCGAAAATATAAACACCGGTAGGAATGCCGGCAATATTGCTTCCAAGGATCTTGAAGCCTGTGTTGCCAAGTCCGTCATAGCCCTTGATATCAGAGAATGTTGCACCGTTGGAACGAAGGTTTGCAAAACCACGGCAGATATACATGGTACCAAGGGTAGCGATAAATGGTGCTACACCTAATTTTGTTACAATAAGGCCGTTGACTGCACCGATGATGCATCCAACAACCAGCATGGTAATAATGATTACCGGAACGCTGAAGTAAAGGGTTACACCTGCAAATTTCAGTGTAATACCTTCCTGGATCATACCACCGGCAAGCATACCAACAAGTCCGACTACAGAACCAACGGAAAGGTCAATACCGCCGGTAATGATTACGAAGGTCATACCAAGTGCAAGGATTCCATACAGGGCTACGTGCTTGGCAACCATGGTCAGTGTAGATGCTGACAGGAATGTGGTTCCTTTTACAATGGTAAAAAAGATGACCAGGAGTACCAGTACAATAAAGGTACGTCCTTTTAACAGTGTCATTAACAACTGATTATTATTTGATTTTTTGTTATTCATTGTTCTGCTCCTCCCCGGCTTACGCATTTCTTCCGGTTCCAAGTCCGGCATAAGATGTACGTACAAGTGTGTCTTCTGTGATCTCATCTCCGGTCAGCTCGCCGGTCTTTTTGCCATTTGACAATACAACGATCCTGTCTGCGATTGCCATGATCTCTTTCAGCTCAGATGAGATAACGATAATGGAAAGTCCTTTTTCCGCAAGGTCGTGAATGATCTCAAAGACCTCAGTCTTCGCACCGATATCAATACCACGGGAAGGCTCATCCAGAAGTAAGATCTTCGGCTTGGTCAAAAGTCCTTTGCCGATTACAACCTTCTGCTGGTTTCCACCGGACAGTGACAGGATTGGAAGTCTCTTGTCCGCCACTTTAATATGGATATCCTTGATCTGCTCGTCAACTGCCGCATTCTCTGCTTTCTCGTCAAGGAACAGACCTTTTACATAATCTTTCATAGAAGAAATAGCGGTATTCTTGCCGATGTCAAGAGTCTGGATCAGACCCTGGCTCTGACGATCCTCAGGTACAAGAGCAAAACCGTTTTTGATCTGGGCGGCAACATCTTTGATATTTAGCTTTTTGCCCTCATAGAGTACATCACCGGTGTGCTCCGGATGAAGTCCCATCAGGCACTCAAACAGCTCGCTTCGTCCAGCTCCCAGAAGTCCGTAAACACCAAGGACCTCGCCTTTTTTCAGATCCAGGCTTACATGGTCAAGAGTCCAGCCGCCGCCTTTTTTCGGAAGGCACATATCCCTAATTTCCAGCACCTTCGGCTGTTTGGAAAGGTCAATGCTTCTCTCAAACCGGTGATACTGGGTGTTCTTTCCAACCATATTCTCTACGATCCAGCTGAGCTCAATGTCCTTTACATCAGCATCTGCAACGTATTTTCCATCACGAAGAATGGTAACGTGATCGCCAATCTCCATGATTTCTTCCAGACGATGGGAAATATATACAATGGAAATTCCGGCTTCCAGAAGCTCTCTCATAATCTTGAAAAGTACCTTAACCTCTGCGGCAGAAAGAGAAGACGTAGGCTCATCCATGATCAGGACACGTAAGTCATCCTGGTTCAGGTTTCGTGCAATTTCCACCATCTGCTGCTGTCCTACACGAAGATCTCCGACCATGGTTTCCGGTGGAATTTCATGTTCCAGACGCTGCAGGATTTTTTTCGCACCCTCTGAATGGGCCTTGTCATCCAGGAAAAAGCCTTTCTTTTTCTCATGTCCCATAAAAATATTCTGGTAAACTGTCATATTCGGGAAAAGAGAAAGTTCCTGGTGGATGATTCCGATACCTTTTGCACGGGCTGCATTGGTATCCTTGAAGTAAACCTCCTGGCCGTCCATGTACATCTTACCTGCTGAAGGCTGCTCGATTCCGGCAATCATCTTCATCAGGGTGGATTTTCCGGCACCGTTCTCACCGATCAGAACGTTTACCTTTCCTTTCAGAAGATCGAAGGAAACCTGATCCAGAGCTTTGGTTCCGGGATAAATTTTATCAATTTTTTCACAATGGAGAACAACATTCGGATCATCAAACATAATGCTTCCTCCTTTTATTCAATCGTCAGCTCAACTGCTGTAACAGATACTGCATCTGTACCGGCTTCTGCGCCGCCTGTAAATGTAACAGTCTTGCCAACTACATTTTCGTCGATTCCAAGTGGGTCAATTACCTGTGCAAGCGCCTGCTTGTTCAGTTCTTTTCCATAGCTTGACCATTCCGTCTGGTTGGTAAAGCTTTCAAAATTCTTCAGAGACTGAAGGTCACGGATGGCGGTACTGGAGTTCGGTCCATCTGTCCGGACCTGAACCTCTGTAGTTCCGGTATATCCATCCAGTTCTACTATCAGATAATGTTTCGGGGTGTCTGTATTGTATTCTTTGATTTTTCCTGTGCCTTTTACTGCAATTGTTTCTGTAATGCCATCACCATTTAATAATTCAGAAAGATCCTGTGCCTTGTCGGAAATGTCCGCTACAACGGCTCCCCAGTCACCCTGGGACTCTGCTGCGGAATCAAATTCCTGTTTTCCTGTATAAGAAGCTTCTTCGCCAATGGGTACTACAGTTACAACACCACAGCCGGTAAAGGTTACTGCTGTACATGCGGCCAGAACTGCCAAAATTCTTCTGCTTTTCATAATCATCTCTCCCTGCTTTCTATTATAAAAGGCGGCGCTGGCGCACCGCCTTCCAAAGCGTGTTTAAAAAGACTTTCTGCAAAATATACCACAAAGCGGGGCATGCAGATTGTGCGAATAATTTTTCAAACACTCGTTCATTTTTATAAAATCTGTTTCCTGGCAGCCAGATTATTTAGCTTCTGGTTCTGTGTAAACAAATGCGTTCAGGCAATCTGTGTTGTCAGCTGTGATTGCTACACAAGGAACAAGCTGTTTCTCTTCTTCCGGAGCTGTACCGTTAAGGTAAGCGTCTGCCTGCTCAACTGCCATCTCAGTGATCAGAGCGATCTGCTGAAGAGCGGTACCAACCATGTCACCAGATTTGATGTAAGCGTTTGCTTCGTCAGATCCGTCAAGACCGATGATCTTAATGTCGTTACGTCCTGCATCCAGGCAAGCCTGAACAGCACCACATGCCATTGTGTCATTACCGCAGATAATACCGGTGATCTCTGGATTGGACTGAAGGATTGCTTCTGTCTTCTCATAAGCTTCTGTCTGATCCCAGTTAGCGGACTGCTGAGCTACCATCTCAAGATCCTCATACTCATCAATTACAGAATGGTAGTTATCAGAACGAACCTGGCAGTTTGTATCGGATTCAAGTCCAAGGAGCTCTGCGTATTTGCCTTCGTAGTTCATAGCCTCAACCCATACTTCTGCGATTGCTGCTGCACCCTGTGCGTTATCTGCAACGATCTGTGCTACTGCAAGTCCGGACTGGTTGATCTCACGGTCGATAAGGAAAGTCGGGATTCCAGCGTCATATGCTTTCTGAACTGCTTCGATGGAAGCATCTGCACCAGCGTTATCGCAAATGATTGCTGCTGCGCCATCGTTGATAGCTGCTTCGAAAAGCTCAAGCTGTGTAGCAGCGTCGTCATCGTGGGAAGCACATTTTACTTCGTATCCAAGTTCTTCAGCTTTTTCTTTCGCAATTACCTGCTCTGTGTTGAAGAATGGGTTAGATGTGGAAGGTGTGATACAGTAAATGATCTTGCTTCCGCCGCCTGGAAGTAATTCTGCATTCTCTTCAGCCATTACCGGAACTGTCATTAAACCTCCAACCATCGCTGCTGTCATAGCCAATGCCATTGCTTTTCTTGCTTTCATAAATACGTCCTCCTTGAAATATAATTAAGATCTGTTTTTGTTCGGTTTTCTCTCCGAACTGTTGATAATTTGATTATAAACGTTTGCATAAATATTTCAATAATCTTTTTAGTTTTATGTGTTATTTTGTATGAATGCACAAGGTTTTTGTTGTGATTTTAGTAAGTTTTTACTATAAAATCTATGTATTCCCAACCATCCATTAGTGCGTTTATGTAAACGTTTATATAAACATTTATAAGCAGTATGTAAAACATAATATAAATTTTGCGCGTTATGGAGACGGTTGCCAAGACTATCCAGAGCCAGGCAACAGCTCTGGTGAATAAGACCTGTTCTCTGCAAAAATAAGGCAGTCACCAAGGTCTCATGCAAACATGGACTTTGGTGACTGCCACACACAGATACACGCTTATGTAATTTGAAATCTACAACATTCCCAGCTCTTTCTTCACTTCATCCGCTCTCGGAATGGACGGTGTAGCGCCTGGTCTTGAAACAGCAATGGAGGAGGCCTTTGCAGCCATTCTCAGCGCCTCCTGGATGGATCTGCCCTCGATGACTGCAGCAATGAAATATCCTGTAAATGTATCACCCGCCGCTGTGGTATCCACGGCTTTTACCTTGAAAATGTCCTGGAAAACTTTTTCTTTTCCATCGTAATAAACAGCGCCGTCACTTCCAAGTGTAAGCACGAAACGTGCATTAGGAAATTTCGCAGCCATGGCATCCAGGATCTGATCTTTATCCTTGCAGCCAGTGATCTGTTCACCTTCAATTTCGTTTACGAGAAACAGATAAACCTTACTGAGATCACAGGTGCTCAGCTTGTCATCAAAAGGTGACGGATTCATAACAATCTTCATCTTTTTCTCATAAGCCTGGTCAATAATGTAGTCCAGCATATTGATCTCATTCTGCAGGATCAGATAGTCTCCCTCTCCAAAATCAGCAAGAACCTCATCTACAAATTCCTTTGTCTGCATCTGGTTGGTTCCACCGTATAAAATGATGCAGTTCTGGGCATTTTTGTCCACCTGGATCATGGTATGACCACCCTTTACCGGAAGTCTGCGGATATATTTGGTGTTTACACCAGCTTCCTTACAAGCATCCAACAGAATATCTCCATCTGTTCCCACGATTCCCGCATGATAAACCGGCACCCCAGCCTTCGCCAGTGCAATAGACTGGTTCAAGCCTTTTCCCCCGCTGAAAACTTCCAGCTTGGAAGAATGCTGGGTTTCACCGCCTACAATGATGTGATCTACGGAATACACGTAGTCTACGTTTAATGAACCGTAATTTAGTACTTTCATGTAAAAACCTCCAATTTGTTTGTTCTCCCTCATGCCGCCACCCACAAACCTTTTCAGATGACAGCATCTATACTTCTATTATTATGTTGTACAAACTTCTTCTCGTCAACTACATTTTCCATCAGAATGTTACCGTTTACTGGTAAAAATTATATATCCCACTCTATTTTCAATCCAAAATCCGCAATTTCTTCCCATCCCGTTCTATAATCCCCTCATCTGCCAGGTTCTTCATCTCCCGCATCATGGCACTGCGGTCTACACTAAGGTATTCGGCAAGAGTGGTGTAGGACATGGGCAAAATAACAGTTTTCGTCTGTTTTTCTGCGGCAATGGAATTTAAATAGGTCATGATCTTCTTTCGGATGCTGTTTCTTGACAGCACATAAATCCGACTGGCCTGCTGGCTGGCACGCAGGGCAATCATCTGAAGCAGGTTGCTTACCAGCTGACTATGGAATTTACAGGCATTTTCGCAGCGTTTAATCACATGCTCATAGGCGATAAACAGCACTCTTGTTTCGGATTTTGCACAGACATAATAGTGCTGGGATTCTTCAGGTAAAAGGAATGGTTCACCGAAAACACTATCCTTTTTCAGGTTATCTATCATATATTGATTTCCATCTTCATCAATGCAATAAAGAACTGCCTGACCTTCCAGGATCAAACCTATTTTTTTCATGGAACTGGAATATTCCATCACAGTCTCATTATTCCGATAGACTGCTTCATGCATATCGAAACAGATGCGCATACGTTCCTGTTCTTCAGGAGTTATGTATGAAAAAAGTGTCACTGGTGTCATTTCTACAATCCCTTTCTATCAATTTATCCAGAACATGTTCAAAAAATAATTTCTTATATCTTACACCATTTTGTTGTATTTGCAACAGACTTTATTTCAAAATTTGGTTATACTAAAGCCATGTTAAAGAAATAACAAGGCAGTAAAAAATACATAGTTCCCTCAAAAATCACAAACAATTACATCAATAACAATATCTCATAAAAAGGAGACGAACCTCTATGAAAATTACAGACACCATCCGCTACGCAGGCGTAAACGACCATCAGATAGACCTTTTCGAAGGTCAGTACAAAGTACCGAACGGTATGGCATATAATTCCTATGTGATCCTGGATGAAAAAATCGCAGTCATGGATACTGTAGATGCAAATTTCACTCACGAATGGCTGGATAATCTGGACCGCATCCTGGAAGGCCGCAAGCCGGACTACCTGATCGTACAGCACATGGAGCCGGACCACGCAGCAAATGTGGCAAACTTCCTGAAAGTTTATCCGGAAACCACCATCGTAGCCAACGCGAAAACCTTCACTATGATCCAGAACTTCTTCGGTCTCGACCTGGAAGGACAGAAGCTGGAGGTTACAAATGGCAGCACCCTCAACCTTGGAAACCACAACCTGACCTTTGTTTTCGCTCCCATGGTGCACTGGCCGGAAGTTATGGTAACCTATGACAGCACCGATAAAGTACTTTTCTCTGCAGATGGCTTCGGAAAATTCGGCGCACTGGATGTAGAAGAAGATTGGGACGATGAAGCTCGCAGATACTTTATTGGCATCGTTGGAAAATACGGACCACAGGTTCAGAAATTACTGAAAGTTGCCGCAGGCCTGGATATCCAGATCATTTGCCCTCTCCACGGACCTGTTCTTACAGAAAACCTTGGACATTACATTGGTCTTTACGATACATGGTCCTCTTACACACCAGAGACAGAAGGAATTGTCATCGCCTACACATCTGTATACGGTCATACAAAAGCGGCTGTAGAGCTGCTGGCTGACAAACTTCGCAGCAAGGGATGTCCCAAAGTTGTTGTATATGATCTTGCAAGAGATGACATGTCACAGGCTCTGTCCGACGCATTCCGCTACAGTAAGCTGGTTCTTGCTACCACAACCTATAATGCAAGCATTTATCCGTTCATGCACGACTATATCACCCGTCTGACCGAGCACAACTTCCAGAACCGCACCGTGGGCATCATCGAAAATGGTTCCTGGGCACCTCTGGCAGCAAAAATTATGAAAGAAATGCTTTCTGGCTGCAAGAAGATCAACTGGCTGGACACTACTGTAAAAGTGCTTTCCGCAGTAAACCAGGAAAACAAGGATCAGCTGGAAGCTATGGCAAGCGAGCTCTGCAAAGAATACATTGCCCAGAATGATGAGCTGGCAAACAAAAATGACATGACAGCCCTTTTCAGAATCGGATACGGTCTTTATGTAGTTACCTCCAATGACGGCAAAAAAGACAACGGACTGATCGTCAACACTGTGACCCAGCTCACTGATACTCCAAACCGTATTGCGGTAAATATCAATAAGGCAAATTACTCCCACCATGTGATCAAACAGACTGGAGTTCTCAACGTAAACTGCCTGTCTGTAGATGCACCGTTCTCTGTATTCCAGCAGTTTGGTTTCCAGACCGGACGCAGCGTAGATAAATTTGCAGGTCAGAAGGTCTACCGTTCCGATAATGGACTGGTATTCCTGGACAAATATATTAATGCATTTATGTCTCTGAAGGTTGAACAATATGTAGACCTTGGTACCCATGGAATGTTCATCTGCAGCGTCACCGAAGCCCGCGTCATGAACGATCTTGACACCATGACTTACACCTACTATCAGAAAAATGTAAAACCGAAGCCAGAAACCGATGGCAAAAAAGGCTTCGTCTGCAAAGTATGCGGCTACATCTACGAAGGTGACGAGCTCCCGGATGACTTCATCTGCCCGCTGTGCAAACATGGAGCTGCAGATTTCGAGCCCATCGGATAAAAAACAACCAGGTAAATTTCTCAAGGCAGCGCAGGATCCAGAGCGTGTCTGAAAAAGGCTTTCTGCAAGATGTGCGCCACAATTTGTGGGAATGATTTTTCAGACACACTCCGGAGCCCGTGCTGCCTAATCACCGGTAATAGCAATTCCTGCTGCACCCGCTGGGAAAAATCTGCAATTTCAATTTTCGCCGAAACTCCATTTCGTCAGCGGATTCTTTCAATATATTCAACGCCATTCGAAGATTTCGAATATCTTTTTCCATGTAATCCGTATAATTTCCACGGCCAACCAGCTTCAAGTGCGTAATTCCGGCTTGCTTTAACTGATAAAGTGCACATAGACCACAGCCAGTTTCACCGCAAAGATAACCTGCAGAATCATAGGAAAAATCATGTAAACTGTGAAAATCATCAGGAACAAAGCCGTCTGGCAGCAAATGCCCTCCGTTTATTTCCTGATTGAAGATTTCAGAACCGGCATTCCCTGTTTTTAAGGTTCCGATCTGATAGGGCACTTTACAAAGATACCCCATCTCATCGCAATGCAAAGAATTACAAAATGCACCTGTAAACTGGCACATTTCATTCAATACAAAAGCCTCAAATTCCGGAATTCCTTCTGTCCCATCCTTTTTTCCACATTTATCAACAACCGCTTTCATATCTTCGAATGTATTTTTCCTGTGAAAAATCACACGTTTCAATCTCATTTTTGCTAATGAAGCCACCATCTGGCTATTAATTTCTCCACATTCTCCACTGAGATGGATTTCGCAGTTTATGCCATTTTCACGTAAATATACCATCAACGCCGGGTCTGCAATAATATAACTGTGAAAACCGATTTTCATACACTGGCTTATAATCCCGGCAATTTCTGGATATTGTTCCGGGATATAATACAGGGAATTGAAGGTAAGATGGACTGGTTTTTCGTACTTTTTCATCATCCCAGACAGGATTTCCAGCTCACTGAATGCACCAAGCTGTACGTTATAACAAAGTACTTCCCTGCGGTTTAAGGGCAGTACCGTTCCGTATTTTTGGGACCAGGAATAAGGAACATAACCACAGAATAATTCATCTGCACCAGCCTCCGCGAACTTTATATATTCATCTATTGAGCCTAATCCTGCTACTATTTTCATCACTTATCTCCATAAATTCCAGCCTTGAGCAGCCATGTACTTCATCCTGAATAAACTATCGCTTCTGCCTCAACACGGGTATGTCACCTGCCGGCGGCATTACCATGCTCTTATTACAACCCGGTCCACACCGTTTTGGATATAATTCTTCAGTATTTCTTCCTCTTTCAATATCCTCATATCAATCCCAAACAACGAATTATACCGCCCTATCATATGCAAATGTTCCGGATACAAAAGTGCATATTCCGTACAATATCCCGGGCATTTTTTTGCAAGCTTTTGTCGTCCTCTCTCGCCTGTTTCACATACTGCACCAAGAGGACAATACTGTGATGTATTGGTCTGATAGAACGGAATATGCAGGCTGTTTTTTCCAGGTGGAATCTGCTGTTCGTAACCGCAGGATTCCCATTCAAAGCGTTGGATTCCATATTCTCTTTCCAGAAAATCACGGTAAAATCCAGCATTCAGGCTGTTCCTCTCAAACCATTTCTGTTCTCCTTTTTTGAACGGAATCCGAGGGTCTTTTCTGCGTTTATTTAACAAAATTCCAAGGCTGGGAATCAGATTCCTTCTGCTTTTTTTTACTAAAGAAGCCATTCCCCAGTCATTTACAACAATCTCTACAGACTGCCTTTTTTCTTCACACCACCGGTTAATTTCATCAAGCAATTCTGTTATATAATCCAGCATATATTCCCGGATATAAGAAAAAACAAGTGTGATTTCCACCTGTTCTGCCGCTGCTTTTTCTATTATTTCAAACAACAATTTACGTTCCGGAAACAGAAGATGACAGAACTGATTTCCAATATAAAGGTGATCCGGTACTCTATGTTCCAGAATAATGCTGCCGCAGATACCGATACATTTTCCGGCATACTTTTTGGAAAATTCTGTCAGGGAACTATTCAAATATTCCTGATACAATTCCGGGCGATCTATCTCCAGCGCTAGCTCCGTAACACCTGATTCAAGCGGTACCTGGCACTTATACCCAGGCTTAAAGCCAGTTCCGTACTGAGAACAATTATCAGTTAAATCTATACGTTTCCCATTATAAGCGGACTCCAATCCATCTGGCGTAAGCTCTCTCCGCCATATTCCCACCTGCTCTTCCAGACTGCCACGCTTGACCTCATCCAGTTCCCCCGGATACCCTGTCAGGCTTTTCGCCAACGCGCTGTCGTCCTCTTCCAGCTTCAGATGAATGTAGTGATTATACTGATAAAGAAGCCTCTGAACCGCCTCCGCATACGCTTTCTGCTTCACCGTCACCTTATATTTCACATAAAATCCGGAGAGTTCTGCGTCCACCATATCAAACCTTTGTATATCGTATTCTGGAATTTCCAATTCACGATAACGCCCATTCTTTATGTCATAAAAGCACACCTTCAAAGCTTCTGAATCAGAGATATTTTCTTCTATTGTCCGAAAACAAAATCCACTCTCATCAATCTCTGTAATCCGAACCTCCCGTCCCCCCACAACCCCGGCAAGAAGCCCGAAAGGAATCATTGAAACCATTGCAATCACACCCTGTTCCGTCTACGAATACTGCAAGTATATCTCAGAATATATAAAAAAACAATCTTTCCAGTTTATAAACCTTTTCTCCTTTTTTCTTCACAAAAGAATGGTAAAATTAACTTAACGACTATGAAAAGGTTCGGGTAAAATATACCGCAAAGTGGGGGGTGCAGATTGCGGGAATGATTTTTCAAACACGCTCTAGTTCTATCTGGTATGCTTCATATTCGCTCACCGCAGCAGGAAGCAGTATTCCAGCCTCCATAAGTGCAGCTCCCGGATATACTTTTCCGGTAGTTTTTTCCCGATAAAAAGCATCCTCTTCCATTCCTTTTAAGGTAACGTATGCTGCCGGCGGATTGGCTTCTGCTGTAAGTCTTATCACACTTACCAGTGCCTTGGATCTGTCATCTGATACCACCATCCAGGCCGCAAAATTATCCTGGAAAGGATTGGAAAGACGGTAATAATCTCCTTCACGGATCAATTCCTGATACTCCCTGTATTGGGCAAGCTGGGCACGGATTTCTGCTTTTTCCTTTGCATTTAAAAGTGCGGGATTCAGTTCATAGCCAAAGGTTCCAGACATAGCTGCAACGCCTCTTGTATGCATACTGGTCACTCTTCCGGTCTGATGGTTTGGCACTGCTGACACATGTGAACCCATTGCTGCTACCGGATAAAAGAAGGAGGTTCCATATTGAATCCGTGTACGATTAATAGCATCTGTGTTGTCACTGCACCAGATCTGAGGCGTATAATACAACATTCCGGCATCAAATCTTCCGCCGCCTCCGCTGCAGCCTTCAATAAGAATATCCGGATAACGGTTCGTAAGTTTTTCCAGGAAATCGTACACCCCAAGAACATAATCATAGGTCACGTTTGGTGCATAAATATCTGCCAGGCTGCGGTTCATATCCCATTTAATGTACTCCACATTCCCCTGATCCAGAACTGCGCAGATGCGTTTAAATATCTCATCACGTACTTCTTTTCTGGAAAAATCAAGGACCAGCTGGTTTCTGGAACGGACAGGCTTGCGGCCTGGAATTGTGATTGCCCAGTCCGGATGTTCCCTGTAAAGATCACTGTCCTCACTGACCATTTCAGGCTCAATCCAGATACCGAATTTCACGCCTTCTGCGTTTACTCTTTCGATTAATTTCGTCAGAGTTCCGCCTAATTTTTCCTCGTTCACATACCAGTCGCCGAGAGAAGAATTGTCGTCATTTCGCTTTCCGAACCATCCATCATCCATAACCACCATATCGATTCCAAGCGCTTTTGCCTCCTTTGCAAGCTCTACGATGGTGTCTCCGGTGAAATCAAAATATGCGGCTTCCCAGCTGTTGATCAGGACAGGACGATTTGCATGGACGTATTTTCCCTGGCAGATATGATTCATAATGCAGTGATGGTACTGCTGGGAAAGCCTGGAAAGACCTTTGTTTGTGTAGGATAAAATAAGCTCTGGCGCGGTAAATTCAGCTCCGGCTTCCAGGGGATATGCAAACAGTTCATCAGTCAGACCCATCTGGATTCTGGTCTGATCATACTGGTCCTTTTCTGCTTCTACAAGGAAGTTTCCACTGTATACAAACAGCATTCCGTAGCAGCTTCCGCTGTCTTCATTTGTGTTTTTTCCTGCAAGGATTACCCCTGGATTATACTGGTGGCTGGAGGTTCCACGGCGGCTGCCAATTCGGGTGCTTTCATGGGAAACCGGCATTCTTTCCATGTTTCTTTCCATAGCATGTCTGCCATAAAATTTGATTAGATCATAGTCTCCGTGAAGGAAATCCAGGCATGCAGACTGGGCTTTTTTTACTGTTACAGGGGCTTTTCCAGCATTCTTAATTATCACACTTCTGGTGATAATATCTTCTTTTTCCAGTACTCCGTAGAGCAGATGAAGCTCTACTTTTGTAACAGGATCTTCCAGTATAATCTTCAAAGTTTCCGCTTCATTTTCTTCTGCACGAACGAATGGAAGACCTTTCAGAGTGTATTTTCCAGCCGCAATTTCATGTGTTATGTAAACTGGATTGCAGCACTGGGAACCATCTGCATTCTCTATATTTAACGCATAATTTCGGAAATCTCCTGTGCCAAGTGATGGATATTCCTGTGGCAATGCATCCAGAGAATAGGTTCTGTCGCTGCCTGCTGAATTCGGATTTCCAGAAAAGCCACGGTCTCCATAATTCAGAAGATAGTCCATTTCTCCTGCAGTTCTGGCACCATAATACAGGTGCAAAAGGTACCCTTGAGCATCCGCCTGCATCTGATAGGTAGTGTGGGCAGTGGTGAGGGTAAAGATCCGGGTTGTTTCGTTGAAGGTGATTGCCATGAGTGGGGCCTCCTTTTTCTATGATGTGTTAAGTATAGCATACCAAAATCAACACTTAAATAGCTTAATTTTTCTTATTTTATGCCTTTATGATGGTTTTTTATGGTATAATGAAATATATTATCGCATTATGATATATTATCAGCAAATGTAGCAGGAGGATTCCGAATATGGATAACAACTTTCACATTTTTCCGAGCGAAACTTTCATTGATCTATGCCTTTACCAATATGGACATGAGAAGTGTACTCCCGGACATTTATTTGGTCCGGCAACGCGGAATCACTATCTTTTTCACTATGTTCTTTCCGGAACAGGCACCCTGATGGCCACGAATTCCAAGGGGCAGAATGTAAATTATCAGGTTCGGAGCGGACAGGGATTTATGATTTTTCCAGGACAGATCACCACTTATGTGGCAGATATTCAGGTGCCATGGGAATACGTCTGGGTGGAGTTTGACGGGCTGCGTACCACAGAAATCCTCAACGTTTGTGGCTTTTCCAAGGATGCGCCAGTCTATATGGTCCACTCCAGGGAGGCACGAAAAAAGATGGCGGATGAACTGATTTACATTTCTCAGAATTCAGAGCAATCTCCTTTTCATCTGATGGGACATTTCTATCTTTTTGCGGATCTGCTTGCGCAATCTGTTGCCAGACCGCAGCCTGCCGCCACCAGTAAAATGAGTGATTATTATATAAAAGAGGCGATAAATTTTATCGAACAGAACTTCCAGAATGATATTTCTATTGAGGATGTGGCAGCTGTATGCGGTATTAACAGAAGCTATCTGGGACGAATTTTCCGCACCAGCACAGGACACTCTCCACAGGAATTTCTCATTCATTACCGAATGACAAAAGCGGCGGAATTGCTGAAACTGACCACATTATCTATAGGGGATATCGGCTCTGCCGTAGGCTACGAAAACGCCCTCCACTTCTCCCGGGCTTTTAAAAATGTGTATGGGGTTTCACCGCGGGCGTGGCGGGAGCAGCATAGATGAAATTTTGATTATACAAAAAGGACTTTCCGATTTCTCAGAAAGTCCTGTATCTGCTTGCGGTTATTGAATTTTAGAAGTTAAATCCTACGGATTTCAGTGTTCCGTCTGCAGACTGTGCGGTTACGTCCTGGGCAACTACGCCAGCTTCTGTCTCCTGGATGTGGAGGGCGCTCTGGGTTTCGTTTTCCTCTGATGCAACATTTTTGAATTCCATATTAATTACGACTGCTTCGTCTGGAACTTCGATCTCAACACCATCTGCGATGAAGGTTACGTCGTAGAAAGTGTACTCGTCGTCTTCTGTTGTTCCAAGGTCTCTGATGGAAGCCTGTTTTGCTTCTTCGTATTTCTCACTGCCAGCTTCAAGCTTTACAGCGTTCATTTCAGCGTTTTCCGGAAGGGCTGTCTCATCAAACACTTTTGCAGTGATAATGACTTCTTCGTTCTCGAAACGGAAATCGGAATCTACGGTAGTTTCTACTGCATCTCCAACTTCACCAGTTCCATCAGTAAACTCAGCTGGATCAGCTTCTGCAGAGCTATCTGTGAATCCATCAACAAAAGCGGCTTCTTCAGCAGATTCCCCGGTCTGGAACTCATCCTGAGATTCTTCTGCCTGAACTTCCTCGGTCTGTGCAACCTCCGGCTGAACCTCTGTCTGAGTCTGCTCTGGCTGAACCTCCTCAGTCTGTGCAGCTTCCGGCTGAACTTCTTCCACATATACAGCTTCATCACCTGTAGTAAAAGCATCCATCTCTGCAAGTGCCTCCGCATCTGTAAATCCTTCTGCGGAAACTACTGTATATCCTGTCACCAGCATTGTCGCTGAAATCATAACTGCCATTGCTTTTTTTAATGTATTCTTTCTCATAATAGAAACCTCCTGAAATCTATAAAGTCATTCCCAAATGTAATATCCTTTAATTTGACTTCATTATACCAGTAGGGCTGTTTCGTCAACTCTTTCTTCGGGATGTTTTTCCACTTTTCAGGAAAGTTTTTTTACTTTTTTGCAAAACCAGAACCACAGGGCTGTTCTGTAGTTTTCCTTAATTGAGCAGAAAACTAAAGTGAATCTGCAAAAAGGCGATCCGCTTTGTGTGCGGACCGCCTTCATTTGTACTTGCTTTGTTATGGTTCCGACCTGGTCAGAAACCTTGTTTTGCTTTACTGTCTTTTGTTTCTTCTGCGGCGTCTTTCAGTCTCGGCTGCAAGCATTGCAGCTGCAAGAAGAAGCATCAGATAAGTTCCGATCGGGGTATCATCTCCGGTCTTCGGTGATTTGCCACCGCCGTAGCCGCCGGAATGATTCTCGGAGCCACCGCTATTTCCACCATCGGAAGAAGGAGTAGGTGTTGGTGTTTCTGTTACTGTGCTTTCTTCCTGGTTGGTGATGACAACTTCTGCTGTCATATTCGTTTCATCAAATATAACAGAATCTGCACTTACGGTAACTTTATATCCAAAGCCTTCGGAGCCTGCAATTGGTTTTCCGTTGGAATCAGTTTCCGTTACATACAGGGTTACCTTTGCTCCTGACTGGGCAAGACCAACATTGATGATCTCACTTACTTCATAGCCACCGTCCATATCAAGCTTGATAATGTTCTGCTCAACCTGCTGGGAAAGCTGTGTATGAGCTGCATCATCAAAGATACCTGCATAGAATACCTCGTTGCTGTTTCTGGTGCCTCCATCTGCACCAAGAACCTTCTTGGTAATTGTCAGCTGACCCTGTTTGTAGAATCCATCTGGCGGGAAGCTGCTGAACACGTTTTCAAAGGAAACGGTTGTTGTTCCATTGGCTTCGGTTACTGTTGTGGAGTTACCATTGCCAAATACAGCTTCATAGACGGTTCCATCTGCAAGAGCGCCGATTGTCTGAGAAGTTCCATCCTGTGTACACTCTGCAATGTAGTATGTCTTGCCTGCCTTAATATTCTCTGAGAATACTACGGTGGAAGCATCTGCATTCTTGAACACAAGAGCTTTCACATCAGAAACTCTCTGTGTGCATTCTTTGTCAGAATACAGGGCTACATAGAAGGTCTGATTTCTTGCTGCCAGACCTTCACCAATATAGGTAAGTTTCTTTGTTACTGCAATAGATGCTGAGGTTGCCAGTTTATCCTGTACAAGTAAAACACCATCCTTGGAAACAGCTGTTGTTTTTTCTGCATCTACTGTTCCGTCTTCTTTCAGAACAAAAGTAGTGTCGCTTGTAAGTAAATATCCGTATGGCGCTACAGTCTCACGAAGAGTGTAAATCTTACCGGTTTTCAGTTTCTCGGTAACATGAGCTTCCTTGGTGGAATCCCACTCGTCTACTACGTTTCCATCCTGGTCAATGATCTGGATGTGAGCACCTTCCAGCTCTTCCCCGTCGGAAATATCTACTTTGCTTATTTTTACAGAAGTTCTGCTGTCTTCTACCAGAAGGGTTCCATTATCTGATATGGTTGTTTTGGTAGTATCTTTATTAACAGTTCCATCCTCTTTCAGGGTGAAGGTGGTATCGCTGGTCAAAGTATATCCCTCTGGTGCTACAGTCTCGCGAAGGGTATAGGTTGCGCCAGGCTTCAGGCCAGTTACTTCGTGAGCTTCCCATGTGGAATCCCACTCTTCTACTACATTTCCATCCTTGTCGATCACCTGGATATGAGCACCTGCCAGTTCTTTCTGGTCGGTGATGTCTACCTTGCTGATCTTCACGGAGGTAATGGTGTTGGTAATGATAAAGCCTTCTTCTGCATTTCCGGTTACTGCGGAAATGTAACCAGCTGCTTTTCCAGTCTCTTCTACGGTGTAGGCAATGTCCTTACCGGCTTTCTTCTGGTCAAGGTCAGACCATGTGTAGGTCCAGTTGTTCTCTGCATTCAGGGTAATTTCCTCGCCGCTGTTTTCTCCATCGGCTTTCAGCTGAACCTTGATTTCCTTCGGTCTGTGACCGCCGCGGTCATCGTTATCAGCCCATGCCTTGGTAACTGTGACGCTGGTCTTTCCTGGCGCATAGCTGTTGGTGATATCGTAGCCGGTGATCTCAGTTGTGTAATCTGCAACTGCATCCTCGGTTACCGTGTATAGAATTTCTTTTCCAGCCTCATATTTCGGCAGTTTTTCGAAGCTGTAGGTCCAGTTTCCATTTTCGTCTGCGGTTACGGTCTGGCTGTCCTTCTCCTCGCCGTTTGCAAGAAGTCTTACAGTGATGCTCTCCGGACGTTTGCCATCCTGATTGTCGGCATCGTTCCAGGTCTTGGAGCCCTTCACCTCAGTTGTCTCGGTTGTGTAAGTGTTGGTGATGTTAAATCCGTCTACACTTGTTTCATAGCCTTCCACTGCTTCCTCGGTTACAGTGTAGGTAATTTCCTTGCCATTTGCATATTTCGGCAGGTCTTTAAAGGTGTAGGTCCAGTTTCCTGCTTCGTCTGCTTTTACAGTCTGCCTTGCTACGATCTCTCCGTTTGCAAGAAGGTTGACGATAATGCTCTCTGGACGCTTGCCATCCTGATTGTCTGCGTCATCCCAGGTCTTGGTTACGGTGATGGAAGTTGTTTCTGGAGCGTAGGTGTTAGTCAGAGTAGTTACAGTTCCGTTCTTGCTGTTGTCGGTAAGTTCGTAACCTTCTGGGAGAGTTTCCTCTGTCCAGGTGTACTCGATTGCTTTTCCGTCTGCTTTTTCCGGAAGGTCAGATATAGTCTGTTTCCAATTGTTCTCGACGCTCAGGGTAACGGTCTTTCCGGTTTCTTTACCGTCTGCAAGAAGACTTACGGTAATGCTCTCCGGACGTTTTCCATCCTGATTTTCAGCGTCGTTCCAGATCTTGGTTACTGTTGCACTGGTCTTTCCTGGAGTGTAGCTGTTGGTAATGTTGCTGCCATCGTAGGTTGTAGTGTAATCAGTTACTTCCTCCTCAGCTACGGTGTAGGTGATTTCCTGGCCGTTTGCATATTTCGGCAGATCTTTGAAGGTGTAAGTCCAGTTTCCTGCTTCGTCTGCAGTTACGGCCTGGCGAGTTTTCTCTGTGCCATTTGCAAGAAGGATTACAGTGATGCTTTCCGGACGCTTGCCATCCTGGTTGTTTGCATCGTTCCAGGTCTTGGTTCCGGTAATCTCGGTGGTCTCTGGCTGATGAGTGTTAATGAAATTATAGCCATCACTCTCGGTTGTGTAGCCATCGACTGCATCCTCAGTTACGGTGTAAGTGATTTCCTGTCCGTTTGCATATTTCGGAAGGTCTGTGAAGCTGTAGCTCCAGTTTCCGTCTGCATCAGCACTTACACTCTGGCTCTTAAGCTTAGTTCCGTCTGCAAAAAGGTTTACGGTAATGCTCTCTGGACGTTTTCCATCCTGATTATCTGCATCTTTCCAGGTCTTGGTTCCGGTGATGGAAGTAAGCTCTGGAGTATGAGTATTGGTCAGAGTGGTTACCGTTTCGTTCTTGGAAGTTCCTGTCAAGCTGTAGCCTTCTGGAACATTAACCTCGGTCCAGGTGTAGGTGATATACTCTCCATCTGCTTTTTCCGGAAGACCAGTTATCGTCTGTGTCCAGTTGTTCGCAGCAGTAAGAGTAACAGTTTTGTTAGTTGGCGTTCCATTTGCAAGGAGAGCTACGGTAATGCTCTCTGGACGAATGCCATCCTGGTTGTCAGCATCATCCCAGATCTTGGTTACAGACGCGCTGGTCTCACCTGGTGTGTAGCTGTTGGTGATGTTGTAATTATCATCAATAGTTGTTGTATAACCAGGTACGGTAAGCTCGCTTACCGTGTAGGTAATTTCCTGACCATTTGCATATTTCGGCAGATCGGTGAAGCTGTAGGTCCAGTTATCGTCAGCTGTTACGGTCTTGGTGTCTGTAATTATGCCATTTGCAAGAAGGTTGACGGTGATGCTCTTTGGACGTTTGCCATCCTGGTTGTTGGAATCGTTCCAGGTTTTGGTTCCGGTGATGTCGAGGGTTGCTGGTTTATGAGTGTTGGTGATGTTGTAGCCGCTTACGCTTGTTTCATAACCAGCTACCGCACTCTCAGTTACTGTATAAGTGATTTTTCCTTTTGCATCATACTGCGGCAGGTTCTTGAAGACATAGTTCCAGTTTCCAGCCTCATCAGGAGTTACCACCTGACTTGCAGCTTCTGTTCCATTTGCAAAAAGTTTTACAGTGATACTTGCTGGTCTGATTCCGTCCTGGTTGTCTGCATCATTCCAGGTCTTAGAGCCGCTGATATTAATTACTCCTTTATAAATGTTTTCAAAAGCAATTGCATCAACAGTATCATCACCTTTCTTGATCGTCTTGCTTACCTTCAGTTTTCCGTTTCCTGCATCTGCTACAGTTACTTCAACAGTATACTCAGTAGTATCATAAGTAACTTCGGTATTCTCTCTCTGAACTTCTGATACTGTGTAAACATGAGTTCCAACATCTTTAAGAGTATAATTGAGCGGGCTGAATGTTACATTTCCATCTGCATCGTTGGCAACGGTCTGAATAGTCTCTCCGTTCTTGTCCTTCAGCACGAAGTTAAAGGCATCAGCTTCAAGAGCTTTGTTCTTCAGAGTCTTACTTGCCTCCAATGTCAGAGATCCCTTTGCGTCGTAGGTATTGGTAAATACGATTTCACCCTTGGGTTCTTCTCTTACAATATCCAGTTTTCCGTCTTTGCCCTCATTTACTGTTACAGTTACTATACGAGTTGCATTCGGATCGTTTGTTACACCTTCTGCGCTTCCAGTCTCGTGGATTGTGTAGGTGTAAGTATTTCCTACATCTGCAAGCGTATACTTGATAGTTCCAAAGCTCAGTGACTGACTGTTGCCACTTGTTGCATCTGTCTTTACAACGGTCTGTGCTGGCATTGGAGTGCCTTTATCAGCTGTTAATTTAAAGGTCCATTCATCTCCTGACTTGAACTCACGGCCGCTTAACACCTTGGTTACACCGAGAGTTGTTTCGCCATCGGCATACTTGTTGGTAAATGTCAGTCCAGCTCCAGTAACTTCCTGAGTTACGTTAAGAGTTCCGTCTCCTTTGTCTCTGACAGATACGGTTACAGTTCTTGCAGCAACTGGATCGTTTGTTACGTTTGCTACATTTCCAGTTTCAATGATGATGTAAACGTAACTCTTTCCAGCATCTGCGATGGTATAATTAATCTTACCAAAATCAAGGGTGGTTGTGAAACCACTGGTTGCAGTTGTAGTAACAACTGGGTGTTCTGGCATTGGAGCGTTCGCATCATCGCAAGTTACGGTGAATGTCCATTTATCGCCCTTCCGGAACTCTCGACCGTTCAGATTTTTGGTTGCTGTCAGGGTTATACTTCCATTCGCCTCATATTTATTATTAAATACGATCTTTTCGGCTTCTTCGGTCTTTTCTCCGGCTGTCCTGGTGATCTTCTTCGTTACCTCGAGGGTTCCGGTTCCCTTGTCAGCCACATGTACTTTTACTGTGTACACACTGCTGTCATAGGTGACTCCCGCCTCGCTTCCGGCAACCTCCGCTACCGTGTAGGTGAAATCTTTCCGGCATCCGCAAGGGTATATTCGATTGCATCAAATGACACGCTTCCGGCTGCACCGTTCTGTTTCGTCTGCAGCTCGGTTCCCTTGCTGTCTTTCAGTACAAAGCTGTATTTTCCTTCTTCCAGCTGTTTTCCTTCCAGCTTCTTCTCTGCGGTCAGCGCCAGGCTTCCGGCTGCTTCGTATTTATTGTTAAATACGATCTTTTCGGCTTCTTCGGTCTTTTCTCCGGCTGTCCTGGTGATCTTCTT